>DASXTT010000157.1:0-3494 GCA_036505255.1 Planctomycetota bacterium
GGGGCTGGAGCCGTTCCACGCGGATCGGCTCGCGTCGCGCATCCTGGGAATGGGGGATGTGCTCACGCTGGTCGAGCGGGCTCAGGAGCGGCTCGACCACACGAAGGCCGAAGCCCTCGAGAAGAAGCTCCGGAAGGAGCGCTTCACCCTCGAGGACTTCCTGGGGCAGCTTCAGGAGATGAAGAAGCTCGGCCCAATGGACGAGCTCCTGAAAATGCTCCCTGGGGTGAAGCTCCCGGCCGGAGTGAGCGTCAGCGACAAGGAACTCCGCCGGACGGAGGCGATCATCCAGTCGATGACGAGGCAGGAGCGGACCCGGCCGCAGATCATCGACGGCAGCCGCCGCAAGCGCATCGCGCGGGGGAGCGGCACCACGGTGCAGGACGTGAATCGCCTGCTCCGGCAGTTCGAGCAGGCGAGAACGATGTTGAAGCGATTCGGCGGACAGCGCGGCCGGCTCCCGATGGGGATGCCCTGAGCGGCGCGCGATCCGACCCACGCACCACCCACGGAGGAGTACGGGAATGTCAGTCGTCATCCGCATGAAACGGGCGGGCGCGAAGAAGCGCCCGTTCTACCGCGTCGTCGTCGCGGATTCGAGATTCGCCCGCGACGGCCGCTACATCGAGCAGCTCGGCTACTACGATCCGCTGACCGAGCCGGCGAAGTTCCAGATCGACACGGATAAGTTCGCGGACTGGATCCGGAAGGGTGCCCGGCCCTCGGAGTCGGTCGAGGTCATGATGGCGAAGCACGCGCCCTCCGCGCTGCGGCCCGTGCCGCTGCTTCCCATCGAGCCCGGCGCCGTGATCGAGACCGAGGCGGCAGGGCCCCCGGCGCCGAAGGTGAAGAAGGCGAAGAAGCCGGAGACCAAGACGGCGCGGAAGCCCAGGAAGGCCACCAAGGGAAGCGAGAAGAAAGCCAAGACCCGGGCCAAGGCCAAGGCCAAGAAAGCGAGCGGCGTCGCGAAGCCCAAGAAGGCGAAGAAGGCGAAGAAGGCCAAGAAATGAGCGACCCCACGGCGCTCAAGTCCTTCGTCGAGTACTGCGCGCGGAACCTGGTCGATCATCCGGACCTCGTCCACGTGGATGAGCGCGTCAACGGGCAGACCGCGGTCTTCACGCTGCGGGTCGGCCCCACGGACCTCGGAAAAGTAATCGGCCGGGAAGGGAAGACCGCACACGCGCTGCGCACGCTCCTCTCCGCGGCCGCGGCCTCCGAAGAGCGGCGGGCCGTACTCGAGATTGCCGACTGAGGGACGGGACGAGCCGATCCTCGTGGGATCGATCGCGCGGGCCCACGGGCTCGCCGGCGAGGTCGTGGTGGATGTCTGGAGCGAGGCGCCCGAGCGCTTCGAACCGGGGCGCTCCCTGACGGCGCGCTTTCCCGGGGGCGTCGTGCGGGAGGTGATCGTCGAGTCCGCGCGACCGTTCGGGGAGCGCCTCCTGATCCGCTTCGCGGGCATCGGAACGCGCACCCAGGCAGAGGCGCTCCGCGGCGCCGATCTCACGATCGCGCGGCGGGAGGTCGGAGCGCTGCCCGAAGGGACGCACTACCGTTTCGAGCTGGTCGGGCTCCGCGTCCGGACCCGCGAGGGGCGGCATCTCGGCACGGTGGCGGACGTGTTCGCGACGGGCAGCAACGACGTGATCGTGGTCCGCGGCGCCGGAGGCGAGATCCTGCTCCCCTATCTGACGCACGTCGTTCTCACGATCGATCTGGAAGGCGGCGAGATGGTGGTGGAGGTTCCGCCCGGACTGAACGAGTAGCCCCGGATCCGGCATGCGTTTCTCGATCCTCACTCTGAACCCGGGATTTTTCCCGGGTGCTCTGGACGAGGGCATGATCCGGGTCGCCCGGCAGAAGCGGCTCCTCGAGGTCGTCGTGGTCCCGATCCGCGATTTCACGGACGATCGCTACGGCACGACCGACGACTACCCCTACGGGGGAGGCGCGGGGATGGTGATGAAGGCCGAGCCGATCCTCCGCGCGCACGAGAGCGTGCGGCGCGGTGCGGGTCCCATGGTGCCGCGGGTGCTCGTCACCTCGCCCCAGGGACGCCGCTTCACGCAGGAATGGGCCCGGGACCTGAGCGGAGAGCCCGAGATCGTGGTTCTCTGCGGACGGTACAAGGGGATCGACGAGCGGGTGATCCCGCTCCTTGGCGCCGAGGAGATTTCGATCGGCGATTACGTGTTGTCCGGAGGGGAACCCGCCGCGATGGTGATCTTGGACGCGGTGGCCCGGCTCCTCCCGGGCGTGCTGGGGGACGCGGAATCGGCGGAGGCCGACTCCTTTTCGGAGCCGCTCCTGGACGCTCCCGTGTACACTCGCCCGGAAGATTTCCGGGGACGCCGCGTTCCCGACGTGCTTCTGAGCGGCGATCACGAGAAGATCCGCGTCTGGCGGCGCCGGGAGGCGCTCCGTCGAACGTGGCTCAGGCGCCCCGACCTGCTCCTCGGGCGGAAGCTGAACGCCGAAGACCAATCGCTGTTGGATGAGATAAAGAGGGAGGAGGGACGATGAGCACGATCGAGCGTTTCGAGAACCGGTTCAAAACGGACCGGAAGATGGAGTTCGGTCCCGGCGACACCGTGAAGGTGCACGTGCGCGTGATCGAAGGAGAAAAGGAACGCTCCCAGGTCTTCCAGGGCGTGGTGACCAACATCCGGGGGAGCGGGATGCGCCAGAGCTTCACGGTGCGGAAGGTCTCGGGAGGGGTCGGCGTCGAGAGGACCTTCCCGCTCCATTCCCCTGCGGTGGCCAAGATCGACCTGGCCCGGAAGGGGAAGGTCCGCAGGGCGAAGCTCTTCTACTTGAGAGGAAAACGGGGCAAGTCGGCGAAAGTCGGCGAGCGCGAAAAGCTGAATCCCGAGAGCGCCTAGACCGGTCCGCCGGACGATGGCTCGTCGAGGGCTCGCCCGCTTCGATGACGACTACCGCGCCCGCTGGGGCGACCTCCTCGGGGGGGTCGACGAGGCGGGGCGGGGACCGCTGGCCGGTCCGGTCGTCGCCGCGTGCGTCGTGCTTCGTCCCGGCACCCGGCTTCCCGGCGTGCGCGATTCGAAGATGATGACCGCGCCCGAGCGCGAGTTGGCACTCGAGCGGATTCGAGCCCGGGCGGTCGCGATGGGGGTCGGGGTCGGGAGCGTCATGGAAGTGGACGCGTTCAACATCCGCATGGCCTCCCTTCTCGCCATGCGCCGGGCGGTCGAAGCCCTGGGGATGACGCCCCAGGGCTTTCTCGTCGACGGGGTGGACGCGATCGTCTGCGACGCGCCCTGCGAAGCCGTCGTGGAGGGGGACGGCAGAAGCCTCGCGGTCGCCGCGGCGTCCATCCTCGCGAAAGTGACCCGGGACGCGATGATGGACGAGGAAGCGATCTCCTATCCGCTTTACGGGTTCGACCACAACAAGGGGTACTCGACGCCGGAGCATTTCGAGGCGCTCCGGATTCACGGACCGTGTGACATTCATCGGAAGAGTTTTCGCCC
>DASXTT010000158.1:0-8272 GCA_036505255.1 Planctomycetota bacterium
GATGAGGCGCCGGCGCGTGTCGGCCGGCTCGATCACGTCGTCGATGTATCCCTTCTGGGCGGCGATGTAAGGGTTGGCGAACTTGGCGCGGTACTCGGCGATGAGCCGGGCGCGGACCTTCTTCGGGTCCTTCGCCTTCTCGATCTCGTCCTTGAAGACGATGTTGACCGCGCCCTCGGGGCCCATGACGGCGATCTCCGCTGTGGGCCACGCGAAGTTGAGGTCGCCGCGGATGTGCTTCGAGTTCATGACGTCGTACGCGCCACCGTACGCCTTGCGCGTAATGACCGTGATCTTCGGCACCGTCGCCTCGCAATAGGCGTACAGGAGCTTCGCGCCGTTCCGGATGATCCCGCCGTGCTCCTGCGTGACTCCCGGCAGGAATCCCGGTACGTCCTCGAACGTGAGGATCGGGATGTTGAAGGCGTCGCAGAACCGCACGAACCGCGCCCCCTTGATCGAGGCTTGGATGTCGAGGCAGCCCGCGAGGACCGACGGCTGCTGGGCCACGACGCCGACGCTCCGGCCGTTCAGCCGCCCGAATCCGACGATGATGTTCTTCGCGAACCCCGCGTGGACCTCGAAGAATTCGCGGTTGTCCATCACCGAGGCGAGGACCGACTTCATGTCGTAGGGTTTCGCCGGACTGTCGGGGATGATCCGGTTCAGCTCCTCGTCACGCCGATTCGGATCGTCACCGGCGGGAACCTGGGGCGGCTCCTCGAGATTGTTCTGCGGGAGGTACGAGAGGAGCGTCCGGACCATCCGGAGGACGTCGGGCTCGTTCTTCGCGGAGAAGTGGGCGACCCCGCTCGTCTCGTTGTGAACCGCGGCGCCGCCGAGCTGTTCGAGGGTGACCGCCTCGTGGGTCACCTCCTTGATGACGTTGGGGCCCGTCACGAACATGTAGCTCGTCCCCTCGACCATGAAGACGAAGTCCGTGATGGCCGGGGAGTAGACCGCGCCGCCCGCGCAGGGGCCGAGGATGACGCTGATCTGCGGGATGACGCCGCTCGCGAGCGTGTTCCGGAGGAAAATGTCCGCGTAGCCGCCGAGCGATTCGACGCCCTCCTGGATGCGCGCGCCGCCGGAATCGTTGAGGCCGATGACGGGCATCCCGAGCCGGACGGCGTGCTCCATCACCTTGCAGATCTTGCGCGCGTGAGCGCTGCCGAGCGACCCGCCGAAGACGGTGAAATCCTGGGAGAAGACGCCGACGGACCGCCCGTCGATCCGCCCGAAGCCGGTGACGACGCCGTCCCCGAGGTGCTTCTTCCGCTCCATCCCGAAGCCGGTGGCGTCGTGCTGGACGAACATGTCCAGCTCCTCGAACGAGCCCTCGTCGAGGAGGAGGTCGAGCCGCTCGCGCGCGGACATCTTGCCCGCGGCGTGCTGCTTCTCGATTCTCTCTTTTCCGCCGCCTTCGAGGGCCTTCTTGCGCAGTTTCTCGAGATGACTGAGGCGGTCGGCCGTGGACATTGGCACAAGTATACCGATGAGAAGAAAGTAGTCGAGAGTCGTGAGTCTTGAGTCGAGAGTCGCCGAGAAGAAGTCTCGGGTCTCCCGTCGAGTGTCTTGGGTCTTCCGAAGTCGCGGGTCCCGGGTCAGGACGATTGACGCGCGACACATGGCGCGTGACTCGTGACTTCCGGTTTTCGACTCTCGACCCTCGACCCTCGACTCGTGACTCTCAGGTCACATCGACATCCCGCCGTCTACCACAATGACCTGTCCGGTGATGTACTTGGCGAGGTCGCTCGCGAGGAAGACGACGACGTCCGCGATCTCGCGCGGCTCGCCCATCCTGCGGAAGGGGATGCTCTCGATCGCGGCGGCCAGCGTCTTCGCGTCCACCCCGGCGGCCATGTCCGTCTTCACGAATCCCGGGGCGACCGCGTTGATGCAGATCGCGCGCGAGGCGAATTCGCGCGCCGCCGACTTCGTGAGGGCGATGAGCCCCGCCTTGGAGGCGCTGTAGTTCGCCTGGCCCGGGTTGCCGATGATCCCCGCGACGCTCGCGATGTTGATCACCCGCCCCGCCTTCGACCGCATGAGGTGGCGGAACGCCGCCTTCATGAAGAGGAATCCGCCCTTGAGGTTGATGCCGAGGACCTTGTCCCATTCCTCCTCTTTCATCCGGAGGAGGAGGTTGTCCTTCGTGACGCCCGCGTTGTTCACGAGGATGTCGAGGCCGCCGAACAACTCCGCGGTCTTCGCGACGGCCGCCTCGATCTGCGCGGGGACGCCGATGTCGCATTGGATCGCCTCGGCCCTCACGCCGTGCTCCCGCGCCGCCTTGCACGTCTCCTCGAGCATCATCGCGTTCGTGGCGAGGCACGCCACGTCGGCGCCGGCCTGCGCGAGGGCGACCGCGATCTCGCGCCCGATCCCGCGCGACGCCCCCGTGACGAGCGCCTTGCGCCCTTTCAGGTCGATGGCGAGGCTCATTCGTAGCTCTCCGTTTCCGCCGTCTCGACGGTCTTCTTCACGAGGCCCGCCAGCACCTTGCCGGGGCCGAACTCGAGGAACTTCGTCACGCCCAGGGCGACCATCGTCCGCACCGCGTCCTCCCACAGGACGGAGGCGCAGATCTGCGACCCGAGGCTCGACCGCAGACCCTCGGGGTCCGTCACCGATTTGCCGGTCACGTTGACGACAACCGGCACCTTCGGTGCCGTGAACTTCGTCCGCGCCAGTTCCGCGCGCATCTTCTCCTGGGCCGGGGCCATGACGGGAGAATGGTACGCGCCCGCGACCTTGAGCGGGATGCACCGCCTCGCGCCGGCCGCCTTGCACGCGTCCGCCGCCTTCGCGAGCGGTCCGTTCGGGCCGCTGATGACCGTCTGGCCGGGACTGTTGACGTTCGCGACGCCGACTCCGTCCATCCCCGCGATCGCACCGCGCACTTTCGCGAGGTCGAGGCCGAGCACGGAGACCATGCCGCTCGGCGTGGCGTCGCAGGCCTCCTGCATCCAGGCGCCCCGATTCTTGACGAGCCGGACGGCGTCGTCGAACGAGAGCGCGCCCGCGAAAAGATTCGCAGTGTACTCTCCGAGGCTCAGGCCCGCCGTGGCGACGATGTCGTGGCCCTCGAATCCACCCGCGGCGCGATGGGCCTCGGCGGCGGCGAACGCATGGACGAGCAGGGCGGGCTGGCAGACATCGGTGCGGTTGAGTTGTTCGGCGGGACCCTCGAAGCAGACCTTCGCGAGATCGAATCCGAGCACCTTGGAGGCGCGGTCGAAGAGAGCGCGCGCCGGCGGATGACGGTCACAGAGCGCTTTACCCATTCCGACGACTTGCGCGCCTTGCCCCGCGAACACAACAGCAACTTTAGCCATTGTCACACAGAAGTCGTGAGTCGAGAGTCAGGAGTCGAGAGTCGAAGTCCGAAGAGTCGCGAGTGACGAGTTGCCCGTCCCGAGTCTCCGGAAGTCGCGAGTCTCGCGTCAAGACCCGCACCTTTCGGTGGACTCGAGACCGGAGACCGGCGACTCGAGACTTCTTATTTTCGACTCTCGACCTTGGACGCTCGACCCGTGACTTCCTACCAGCGCAGGGCCACGGAGCCCCACGTGAGTCCGGCGCCGAACGCGACGGTAACGACGAGATGTCCGCGCTTGATGCGTCCCGCGCGCGCCGCCTCGTCGATCGCCACCGGGATGCTCGCCGCCGAGGTGTTCCCGTAGCGGTCGATGTTGACGACGATCTTCTCCATCGGGATCTTCAGCTTCTGGGCCGCGCTCTCGATGATCCGCAGGTTGACCTGGTGGGGGACGAGGACGTCGATCTGGTCGGGCGAGACTCCGATCCGCGCGCAGGCGTCCTTGATCAGCTCCACGAACTTCGTGATGGCGAACTTGTACACCTCGCGGCCCATCATCTGGATCTTGTCGAGCTTCTTCGCCAGCCGCTCCGGCGTGGGCTGCATCGCCGTGCCCCCGGCCGGGACGATGATGTACTTCTCCCCGCGCCCGTCCGCCCCCAGCTTCGAGTAGAGGATGTCGCTCGTCCCCTCGAGGGAGGGCTCGAGGAGGAGCGCCCCCGCGGCGTCCCCGAAGAGGATGCAGGTGCCCCGGTCCTCGTAGTTCGTGATCCGCGTCAGCTGCTCCGCGCCGATGACGAGGCAGTTTTTCACCTGCCCGTTCGCGACGTAGTTCCATCCCGCCGAGAGCGCGTAGATGAAGCCCGAGCAGGCCGCGATGTGGTCGACGGCGCCCGCGTTGAAGCAGCGCAGCTTGGCCTGGACGTAGGCGGCCGTCCCCGGGACGACCCGGTCGGGCGTCGAGGTCGCCACGATCAGGAGCTCGACGTCCTCCGGCGCGCGCCCGGCCGCCTTCAGCGCCCGGCGCCCCGCCTCGGCCGCGAGGTCGCTCGTCGACTGCCCCTCCTCCGAGATCCGGCGCTCGCGGATGCCGGTGCGGTCGATGATCCAGGCGTCGTTCGTGTCGACGATCTTCGCGAAGTAGGCGTTGTCGAGAACGCGGTCGGGGACGTAGGAGCCGGTGCCGGCGACGCGGACCTTCTGGAGCGACCTCATGGGGCGTCCGGCTCCTCCTTGGATTTGTGCCACCAGCCGGAGAACCACCCGACGTGCCCCTCGGACTTCAGCTCCTCGACGATGTGGTCGTTGAGCCGCTCCCTGACGAACTTCGCCGCGATGAGGACCGCGTTGACGATGGCGCGCGCCTTCGACCGGCCGTGGCACTTGAGGACGATCCCGCGCACCCCGAGCAGGGGCGCGCCGCCCACCGAGGAATAGTCCGTCCGCTGTTCGATCTTGGAGATCCCGCGGCGGATGTCCTCGCTCTCCGAGAGGCCGTTCGAGCGGATCATGCCCATGAGGAAATTCGAAAGCCCCTCGCTCGTCTTGAGGAAGACGTTGCCCGTGAAACCGTCGCAGACGATCACGTCCGCCTTCCCCGAGAAGAGATTGTGCGGCTCGATGTTCCCGATGAACTTCAGGTGGGATTTTTCGAGGAGCGCGTACGCCTCCTGGATGAGGGCGGTCCCCTTGTTCCGCTCCTCGCCGATGTTCAGGAGGGCGACCTTCGGCTCCGTGATCTCCTTGCGGAGGTACTTGATGTAGACCGAGCCCATGACGGCCCACTGGAGAAGATGGATCGGCTTGCACTCCTTGTTGGCCCCCGCGTCGACGAGCGCGGAGAAACCGTTCTCGGTGGGCATGGGAACGGCGATCGCGGGGCGCTTCACGCCCTCGAGGCATCCGAGCCCGAAGACGGGCACGGTCGCGCCGCCCACGAGCGCCCCGGTGTTCCCCGCGGAGATGAAGGCGTCGGCCCGGGCGTGCTTCACCAATCCCAGCCCGATGTGGGTCGACGAGTCGCGCTTCCGGAGCAGGGCGCGGCGCGGGTCCTCGTGCATCTCGATGACCTCGCTCGCCTGCTGGATTTCGATGTTGCGTGGACGGGGGCCGCAGGCGGCGAGGGCGGCCTGGACGCGTTCGGTCTGGCCGACGAGGACGAGGGTGGCGTCCGGCACCTGCGTCGCGGCGTCGCAGGCGCCCTTGACGGTTTCCTCCGGGGCGTGGTCCCCGCCCATGGCGTCGATGGCGATTCTCATGCGGGCGTCCGGAATCGGCCTGGATCGCGGGGTCGGAATGCCAAAGGGGATTCTACAGCTTCTTCATGTCCACGACCATCGCGCCCTTGTAGTACCCGCAGGTCCCGCACACGCGGTGGGCCTGCTTCGGCTGGTTGCAGCGGGGGCAGATGGAGAGGTTCGGGACGTGGACGTGATCATGCGACCGGCGGTTCTTGCGCCAGCTGTTCGCGAGTTTCCGTTTCGGAGTGGGCATTCCGGCCTCCCAGAAGCGGTGAAGTCTAGGGGATGCGGGAGGCGATTTCAAGGTCTAATCCCGGACCCCTCCGGGGGCGCCACGGGACCTCCGCGCATTTTTCACGAACTTTGCGCGTCCCTTCGCGTCAAAGGGGGTGAACGTAGAACGAAAGGAGTCGGTCATGGACGCTCGGAAAGTGGGATTCGGATTGGCGGTCTTGGCGATGCTGGCGGCCGGTGCCTGCCGCAAGTCGGAGGGAGATCGGAAAAATCCAGGGCCCGAGTCCACGCCGGTCGCCGGCCCGGTCACGTCGGGCGGGGTCAATGCCGGCCGCCAGTCGGAGGGGGAAGGGAAAAATCCAGGCTCCGAAATCAAGCCGGTCGCGGTCGCGGTCACGTCCGGCGGCCTCCACGAGGACTGGAAGAACGTGCCGCTGGAAGACGCGGTCCAGAAGGGCCTGAAGTGGCTCGTTTCCGTCCAGGGATCGGACGGCGGATGGGGCCAGGACGGCGGCGTGAGCGAGGTCGTTCGAAAGGACATTCCGCTGGAATCGCAGGGAAACGACGTCGCCAACACCGCGATGGTGTGCCTGGCGCTGATGCGGGCCGGGAATACGCCGAGCCAGGGACCCTATCGCGAGGCGCTGGACCGGGGCATCCGGTTCATCCTGGCGAACGTCGAAGAGTCGCCCGCGGACGGGCTCCCCGTCACGAAGCGCACGGGCACGCAGATCCAGCGGAAGCTTGGCCCGAACATCGACACCTTCCTGGCCAATCTCGTCCTGGCGGAAGCGGACGGCCGGGTGGCGGACGCCGAGGCCGGCCGGCGCGTCCATCAGGCGCTTGAAAAGTGCGTCGCCAAGATCCAGAAGAACCAGGGCAAGGACGGGAGCTGGAACCAGGGCGGGGGCTGGGCGCCGGTGATCGGCACGAGCCTCGCCTCGCGCGGGTTGTTCCGTGCCCAGGCGAAGGGAGCGGGAGTGCAACAGGAGAACCTCGACCGGGCCCGCGAGAACGCTCTGGCCAAGGTTGATGTGGAACGGGGCGAGTTCAAGAGGGACGCGGACGGCGCCGGCGTGAGGCTATACGGAGCCGGATTCGCGCTTGAGGAGGCTTCGAGGGCCCCGGCCGCGGATGCAATGAAGGCGAGGAAGGTGTTAACGGCGGGGAAGAATGAGCTCGCCGACGCCACCTTCGTGGGCGGGTTTGGTTCGATGGGAGGAGAGGAGTTCATCTCGTACATGAGCATCAGCGACAGCCTGGTCCGCGCCGGGGGCGAGGAGTGGAAGAAGTGGAACGGCAAGATCAGGGAGCACGTCATCAAGCTGCAGAACCAGGACGGGACCTGGGCCGGCCACCATTGCATCACGGGCCGGGTGGCCTGCACGAGCGGCGCGGTCCTGACGCTCCTCGCGGAGCGCACGGCCCCCCGCTCGTAGTCTGATGCGGTGGGTCGCGGCGGTCCTCGTCCTGGCGCTGGCGTCCTGCGGGCGTCCGGTGCCGGACCGGGACGAGGCCCTCCGCCGGGCCGCGGCGTTTCTCTGGGCCCGGCAGGATCGGGACGGCGGGTGGCACAGCGAAACGTACGGGCTGCTGAAGTCCGGGCAGTCGCTCACGCCGTTCGTCCTGCGGGCGCTCCTGGACGTGCCTGAAAGCGTCCTGGCGCGGCCCGCGGGCGGCGTGGACCGCGGGGTGGAGTTCATCCGACGCCACCTCGACGCCGAAGGTGCCCTCGGCCGTGCCGACCCCACGCTCCTGGACTATCCCAACTATGCGACCGCTCTCGGGGTGCAGGCGCTCGTCCGGGCGGGCCGGCGCGACGAGGTCCCCAGGATGATCGCCTGCCTGCGCAAGCAGCAGTTCGCCGAGCATCTCGGGTGGAACGAAGACCATCCCGCGTTCGGCGCGTGGGGCATGGGCGGCCCGGAGCGGCGCCCGCCGCACACGGGCCACCTGGACCTTTCCATGACGCGCCATGTGCTGGAGGCCCTCCACGACGCGGGCGTCCCCGCGGGCGATGCCGTCTTTCGAAAAGCCGAAGTATTCCTTGGAAGATGCCGGGCCCCCGACGGCGGCTTCTTTTTCTCGACGGTCATCGTGGACGCGAACAAGGCGGGAAAGGAGGGGGGGACGTATCGGAGCTACGGGACGGCCACGGCGGATGGACTCCTGTCGCTCCTCGCCCTCGGCGCCCGACCCGACGATCCACGGGTCTCCGCGGCGCGGTCCTGGCTCGCCGGCCACCATCGCACGGACTTCGTCCCCGGATTTCCCGACGGACTCGAGTCGGATTGGCGCAACGGCATGTTTTTCTATTACGCCGCGGCCACCGCGCGGCTCGGCTTGGCGACGGCCCTCGTGGGTCGGCAGAGAGCCGAAGGGAGTTTCCGGAATTCGAGTTTCCTAATGAAGGAGGATGATCCGCTCATCGCCACGTCGTTCGCGGTAAGTGCGCTCGGGTCGACGCGCGACT
>DASXTT010000159.1:0-4712 GCA_036505255.1 Planctomycetota bacterium
ATCTCGACGGGGTCTCGGAGAATAGCAGGGCCGTCTCTCCCGTGAGCAGCTTCACCGGCGCCTGCTCGAGGAACATGTTCAGGCCGAATCCTCCCGCGAAGGCCATCTCCGCGGCCCCCGCGGCGAGTCCGCCCTCGGAGAGATCGTGGCAGGCGCGGACGAGCCCCTCCGAAATCGCCCGCGCGACGGCCGCGAGGATTTTCGGACCGATCACGGGGTCGACGGTCGGGACTTTCCCCCCGGCGAGGCCGTTCACGAGCATGTAATGCGACCCGCCGAGCTCCATCCGGGTCGGCCCCAACAGCCACACGAAGTTCCCGGGCTCCTTGAGATCCATCGTGACGCACCGACGCGCGTCATGGACGATGGCCAGGGCCGAGATGAGGAGCGAGTGGGGAACGCGGACCGTCTTTCCTCCCGTCCGGAACTCGTTGTTCAGGCTGTCCTTGCCCGAGATGAAGGGCGTGCCGTAGGCCTTCGCCAAGTCGTAGCAGGCCTGCGCCGCCCGCACGAGCGCGCCGAGCGTCTCCGGATCGTTCGGATTTCCCCACGAGAAATTGTCGAGGATCGCCGTGCGCGTCGGATCGCCCCCCACCGCGACCACGTTGCGGAGGGCCTCGTCGATCGCGTTCGCCGCCATCTGGTAGGGGTCGAGGTCGCCGTACCTCGGATTCATCCCGCAGCCGAGCGCGAGGCCGCGATGGCTTCCGAGTCTCGGGCGCAGGACCGCGGCGTCCGAGGGCCCGTCGTCGGCCACTCCCGTGAGCGGCTTGATCGCGCTGCCTCCCTGGACCTCATGGTCGTATTGCCGGATGATCCACTCCTTGGAGCAGACATTCCACGAGCCCAGGATCTTCAGCAGGTCCTCGCGGTAGTCCTTCTTCTCCGGCGGCCGGGGATCGGACAACTTCGGTTCCGCCCATGTCGCCACGCGCGGCTCGCGCGGCAGTCCATGATGAAGGAACTCCATGCCGAGGCGCGCGACCTCGTGGCCCGAATAGCGAAGGACCAGTTCCCGCGTCCCGGTGAAGGACCCGATGACAGAAGCCTCGACATCCTCCGCGGCGAAGACCTTGAGGAGCCGGGCGACGTGCTCGGGAGGGACGGCCAGGACCATCCGCTCCTGCGCCTCGCTGATCCAGATCTCCGCGCAGGTCAGCCCCTCGTACTTCAGCGGGACTTTCTCGAGGTCGACCTCCGCGCCGAGTTCCTCGCCCATCTCCCCCACCGCGCTGGAGAGCCCGCCCGCGCCGCAGTCCGTGATCGCGTCGTACAGTCCGAAGTCACGCGCCTGGAGGACCGTGTCGATGACTTTCTTCTCGACGATCGCGTTCCCGATCTGGACCGCGCCGCTCGAAACGGCCTCGGACTCCTCGTGCAGTTCGGCCGAGGAGAACGTCGCGCCGTGGATGCCGTCCCGGCCGGTGCGTCCCCCGACGACGACGATGCGGTCGCCTTTCCGCGCCGCCTTGAACGATTTTTCCTTGGGGAGGAGCCCGACCGTCCCGCAGTAGACGAGCGGGTTGCCGAGGTACCGTTCGTCGACAAACACGGCGCCGTTGACGGTGGGAAGGCCCACGCGGTTGCCGTAGTCGCGAACCCCAGCGACGAGGCCTTTGAGCATCCTCCGCGGATGGATCGTGCCGGGCGGAGTCGAGGCCGCGTCGGGAGGCCCCACGCAGAAAACGTCGGTCGAAGCGACGGGTCGGGCTCCGAGGCCGCATCCGAGGACGTCCCGGATGACGCCGCCGAGTCCCGTGTTGGCGCCGCCGTAGGGATCGATCGCCGACGGGTGATTATGGGTCTCGACCTTGAAGCAGACGTTGGACCGCTCGTCGAACTCGACGATGCCCGCGTTGTCCTTGAAGACGCTGACGCACCACGGCTTGGCCAGCTCCTCCGTGGCGCGGAAGATGGTCGACTTGAGCAGGTTCGGGATCGTCGTCCCGTTGAAGACGACGTCCGAGGTGAGGGTCTTGTGCTTGCAGTGCTCGCTCCAGGTCTGTGCGAGCGTCTCCAGCTCGACGTCGGTCGGCTCGCGGTCCAGCTTCCCGAAGTGAGCTTGGATCGCCTTCATTTCCGGGATGGTCAGCGAGAGGGCCTTGTCGCGGCTCAAGGCCGCGAGGGATTCGTCGTCGAGGCCGCGCATCGGCACCTCGACGCGCCGGAAGGTCCACGGCGTGCCCAGGGCCAGGCGCTCGAAGGCGCGCTCGCCGAGCGTGATTTCGTCGACGGCCTCGTTGCCGAGCACCCTGGCGGCCGCGGCGCGGAGGGACGGGTCGTCGGGTCCGCCGAAGACGACATGCCTCAGCCCCGTCCGGACGGCGGAGGCCGAAAAGCCGAGGTCGGCGATCGCTTTGCGGGCGCTCGACTCGACCGGGTCCATGACTCCGGGTCTTTTGAAGACCGTGATGACGCGCGCTCCCGCCGGCACGGGCGGCGGCTGGGCCGCGGGGGTCACGACGAAGGATTCGGAGATGGGATCGGCGAGGATTTCCCGGGCGACGCGTTCGGCGGGCAGGTCCCCCTCGAGGAGGTAGACGGTCGAGGTCTGGACGCGGTTGATCCCATCGACGGGAAGGTCGCGGAGGGCGGCCAGGGCGGCGGAGGACGGGGCATCGCCGAATTCAGGCCGGCAGGAGACGTCGATGCGCCAGAGCAACGGGGACCCTCGTTGCAAAGAGCCAATTTACCAGAGTAGTCACGAAGGGTCCAGACGATCGAAGGCGGCGGAGCGTCCAGCGTCCAGCGTCCAGCATCCAGCGCCCAGATCCCAGATCCCGAAGCTTCGAGCATCGAGCCAAACAGCGACTCGGTTCCAGATTGTGCTACCATTGGAAGTGATGGCCGAATTGAACGCCCGTATGGAAGGGTTCGCCCGACAGCAACTCGGGCTGGGCAAGGGCCGGTGGTGGATCGTCGATGAGCTCGTACGCCACGGACACGTCGATCCCCAAGCGGCCAAATCACTCGTGGATAACATCGCCCCCAAGGTGTACAGGAACCTGGCCCGACGCCGCCTGCCGTTCCTGATCATGGGCCAGCTCGTGACGGCCATCGGAGTTCTCTGGATGGCGATCGAAAGGTCGGACATCAGTTCGCTCGTATTCGGGCTCGCCCCGATGGTCATTGGAGCCTTTCTCGTGGCCTACGGGTGGCCCAGCCTCGCCGAATCCACGACGGACGTCCTCGCGCCGGGCAACTCCGGCCCCGTCCGGCTGGGCCTGACCTTGCGCGCCGAACCCTTCGACAAGATGTGACCGGCGGGCGCGCCGCGATTCCAAATAGAATTCCACCGCCCGCGCGGAATCGCCCCGCCGTCGAAATGCGCTTGATATCGCGCGCCGCCGGGTCCGATAATGACGGGCTGGCCGTTTGGAGAATTCGAATGGCCGAAACCATGTCCGACCCCCGCGATTTCGAGAAACCCCTTCTGGAAATTGAGCGCCGCATGGGGGATCTCGAGAAGGTCCAGCAGAAGGCGGGCGTCGACCTGGCCGGGGAGATCGCGAAGCTGAGGGAGGAGTGGGAGCGGACGGCGCGGGAGATCTGGACGAAGCTCACCGCGTGGCAGCGGGTCCAGCTGGCGCGCGACCCCGGCCGGCCCGAGGCGACGGACTACATCCAGATGATCCTGGAGGATTTCGTCGACCTCCACGGCGACAAGGCCTTCGGGGACGACCCCGCCATCATCACCGGTCTCGCGCGCATCGGCGGCCGCCGCGTCATGGTCGTGGCCCAGCGCAAGGGCAAGACGACCAAGGAGCGGATGCAGTGCAACTTCGGGAGTCCGCATCCCGAGGGCTACCGCAAGGCGCTCGAAAAGATGAAGCTCGCGGAGAAGTTCGGGCTGCCCGTCCTGTCGATCGTCAACACCCCCGGGGCCTACCCCGGCATCGGCGCCGAGGAGCGCGGCCAGGCGACGATCATCGCGCGCAACCTGTTCGAGATGGCGCGGCTGGAGACGCCCGTCATCAGCATCGTCATCGGCGAGGGCGGGAGCGGCGGCGCGCTCGGCATCTGCCTGGCGGACCGGCTGGTCATTCTCGAGAACGCCTACTTCTCCGTCATTTCGCCCGAGGGGTGCGCCTCGATCCTCTGGCGCGACAGTTCGAAGGCGTCGGAGGCCGCGGAACTCCTGAAGCTCACTCCGAACGATCTCGTCGGGCTCGGAATCATGGACGAGGTCATCCCCGAGCCGCTCGGCGGCGCCCACCGCAACCCCGCGGCCATGGCCGAGACTCTGAAGAAAAAGATCATCGAGTACATCGACGAACTCTCGGGCATTCCGATCCCCAAGCTCCTCGACCAGCGCTACCGCAAGTACCGCAAGATCGGCCAGTTCCTCGAGGTCGAGACCGCGAAGCTGGCGCCCACGCAAGCCTGAGTCCCGCGCCGGCCGACTCGCGACCCGTGACCGGCAACCCGCGACTTCCCTTTTCGACTCCCGACTCCCGACTCACGACTCGTGACTCATGACTTCCCCGTCGCTATCCTGTAGTCTCATTGTCCTTCCCCGTTTCCCGTAACCGGAGCGCCCCGTGAAGACCGTCCTCTACGACGAGCACCTGAAACTCAAGGCCAAGATCGTCGACTTCCACGGCTGGGACATGCCCATCCAGTACTCGAACATCATCGAGGAGCACACCGCCGTCCGGAAGAAGGTCGGGCTCTTCGACCTCTCCCACATGGGCCGAATCTGGGTCCGCGGG
>DASXTT010000160.1:0-2567 GCA_036505255.1 Planctomycetota bacterium
TCACGACCCCCGCGCCGACGCACAGCAGCAGCAACGCCGCGATGGCGAACGGCGCGAGCACTGACTTGGTCGTCATGGCCACCCCTCCAGCGACCAAGGCGGCCGCGACCGAATGGACTTTGGCGAGCACCGCACCCGTCAAGAGGTCCGGGACGGCCGGGGCGGAAATCCCCCGCTCGAAGAGGCGGCCCAGATCGAACGCGCCGAGCGCCGAGGCCGGAAGCGCGCGGCGAAGATCCTCCCGAGCCCGCTCGAGGCGCTTCGAAACCGCCTGGGCCGAGACCCCGTCGCGCGAACCGAGCGCCTCCACCGTCTCGCCCTCGAAATAATGGTCGAGGAGCAGGCTTCGCGGGCCGTCGTTGAGACGCGCGATCGCCTCGAACAGCGCGCCACGCGACGCCTCGTCGAGCGGCTCCCCAGGCGGATCTTTCATGGCGGCCCTCGATTCATGCGTCCGGCGGCGTGAGGCCTTGCGCGCGGCCTCGAGCGCGGCGTTGAGGCTCACCCGGTACACCCAGCGCCGGAACGCGTCGGCGTCGTCGATCTTGCGGACTCCCTCCACGATCCGGATCAGGACCTCCTGCGCCACGTCCTCGGCGTCGTGCGCGCGACGCAGGACCTGCAGGGAGAGGCGGTAGACGCGCTCCTGGTGCGCGCGGAGCAGGCGGATCAGCGAATCGGATGTGGGGGAGGATTTGAAGGCGGAGAAGGCTTCGCGTTCGTCGGGCGTCCCGCTCATCAACCTGATGATGCCGCGCGGGTCTCGCTTTCAACCTGAATTCGGCCGCGAATGCGGCGTCGGGCTGGAGGCCGGGAGCGGGCCGCTACTTCTTCGCCGCTCCGGCGGCCGCCTTCTTCTTATCGGACTTGCGCTTGGCGCCCTCGTCGATCGCGAGCTTGCCGCGGCCCGCGAGGCGCACTTCCTCCTCGCGGTCCTTGTGCACGACCAGTTCCCAGAGGGCGCGCTCGCCGTTGTCGCCGAGGCGGTTCCAGGCGTACAGGCCGTGCCCGTCGCCGTCCCACCGGCAGCCGCCCAGCTTTATTACCCGGGTGTAGCCCCCGGGCCGGTCCGTGAACCGCTTGGCCACGTCGTTGACGATCTTCTTCGCGATCTTGGGATCGCGGACCACGTCCAGGATCGCGCGGAAGGCCGCGAGGCCGCCCTTCTTCCCGAGCGTGATGAGGTGCTCCGCCATCCCGCGGAACTCCTTGGCCTTCGCGAGCGTCGTGAGCACCCGGCCGTTGATGAAGAGGCTGGTGACCAGGTTCCGCGACATCGCCTGGCGATGCGCGGTGGTCCGGCCGAGCTTCCGTCCCTTCAATCGATGGCGCATGAGGTTTCCGTTACGCGACGGGTGCCGGCTGCTTCTTCCCGAAGATGCCCTCGAGATCCATGCCGAGGACGAGCCCCAGCTCCGAGAGCTTCTTTTTCACCTCGCGCAGCGACGTCTTCCCGAAGTTCCGCACCTTGAGGAGGTCCGCCTCCGACCGCGAGACGAGCTCGCCCAGCGTCTCGATGTGTTCGCTCGCCAGGCAGTTCGCCGACCGCACGGAGAGGTCCAGCTCGGAGATGGACATCGAGAGCTTGAGCCGCAGCTCCTCGCGCTCCTTCTCCTTCTTCCGGAGGTCCTCCTCCTTCTTCTCGTTGATCTGGAGCTCGCGCCCCAGCTCGAAGTACTGCACGAAGGGGTTGAGGTGCTTCCGCAGGATCTTGGAGGCCTCCACGAGCGCCTCCTCCGGCGTCACCGTCCCGTTCGTCCAGATTTCCAGGATGAGGCGGTCGTAATTCGTCAGCTTGCCGACGCGCGTGTTCTCCACCCGGTACCGCACGCGGCGGACCGGGGAGAAGCTCGAGTCGATGTGGATGACGTCGAGGTCCGCGTGGTCGCGCGCGTGCTCCTCCGCCGTCACGTAGCGGCGCCCGCGGCGCACGTCGATCTCCATCGAGATCTTCGAGTCGTCGGCCATCGTGAAGAGCACGAGGTCGGGATTGACGATCTCCACCCCGTTTTCGGGCTGGATGTGCCCGGCCTTGACGGGGCCCTTCTTCGAGACCTCGAGCATCAGGGTCTTCGACGGGACGTCCCCCGTCATCTTCACGACGAGCAGCTTCAGGTTCAGGACGATGTCGGTCACGTCCTCGACGACGCCCTCGATCGTGGAGAATTCGTGGGCCACGCCCTTGATCCGGGCGCCGGTCACGGCCGCGCCCTCGATCGAGGAGTAGAGGACGCGACGGATGGCGTTCCCCACGGTGGTGCCGAACCCGCGCTCGAAGGGCTCCGACGTGAAGCTCGCGTACGTCGGGGTCGCGGTCTTCTCGTCCATCACGACCCGGGTGGGGAGCTCGAACTCTTTCCAGCGGATGCGCATGTTTGTCCTCCGGGCAACCGCCCGCTATCAGCGATCAGCCGGAGGTTCGGGGCTGACGCTCGGCGCGGACGGCTGCTGGCCTAACTAACGACTCATGTACTCGACGATCAGTTGCGACTCGAGGGGCACCTGGAGCTCCCGGACGGCCGGAAGCTGGACCACGAGCCCCTGGAGGACCGGCTCCTCGGTCACCT
>DASXTT010000161.1:0-1619 GCA_036505255.1 Planctomycetota bacterium
CACGATCACCTTGCTGAACATCGCCTGCGGGAGGCCCCAGATCGCGTGCATCACCTTGCGGGCGTGGCCGGGGTACTGCTTGCGGATGGACACGAGCATCAGGTTGTGAAAGATCCCCTCGTAGGGCATGTGGTAGTCGACCACCTCGTGGAGCTGCATCTTCATGAGCGGCAGGAACAGGCGCTCGATCGCGCCCCCCATGAAGCAGTCCTCCTGCACGGGCGGTCCGACGATGATGGTGTGGTAGACCGGATTCTTCCGGTGGGTGATCGCCTTGACATTGAAGACGGGGAACTCGTCTGCGAGCGAGTAGTACCCGGTGTGGTCGCCGAAGGGGCCCTCGGTGCGCCGGGCGGCGGGGTCGATCGTCCCCTCGAGCACGATCTCCGCGCCCGCGGGCACCTCGATGTCGACCGTCTCGCACTTCGTGAGCTTCACGCCTTCCTGGCGGATGACGCCCGCGAAAAGGATCTCGTCCATGTCCGGCGGCAGGGGGAGCGTGGCCGCGAAGCAGACGGCGGGGTCGGCGCCGATCACCGCGGCCGCCTGGAGGGGCGCCTTTGCCTTGCGCAGGTGGCGCGCGCCGTCCTTGTGCGGATGGAAGTGCATCCCGGTCGTGCGCTTGTCGAACACCTGCATCCGGTACGCGCCCACGTTGCGGCGGCCCGTCTCGGGGTCGTACGTGAAGACGCACGGGAAGGTGATGAATCGGCCGCCGTCCTGCGGCCAGCACGTGATGACGGGAAACTTGTCGAGGTCGACCGCGTCTCCCTTCAGGATCACGTCCTTGCACGGCCCGCCCGAGACCGACTTGGGAAGGAAGCTCGCGGCCTCCATGAGTTTCGGGAGCGCCTTGATCTTGTCGAGGAACCCGCCCTTCGGCGGGTGGAGCGCCATCTCGATGAAGGTGGTGAGCCGGTCCGGCAGTCTCTTCACGCTCTCGACTTCGAGGGCCATGGCCATGCGCTCGTCGGAGCCAAAGACGTTGATGGCGACGGGGATCTTGTGGCCGCGGACGTTCTCGAAGAGGAGCGCGGGACCCCCCGATTTCACGACGCGGTCGGTGATCTCGGCGATCTCGAAATCCTGCGAGACCTCCGCGCGGATGCGCTTGAGCTGCCGTTTCGACTCGAGCTCGGCGAGAAATTCCTGCAGATCAGCGAAGGGCATTGAGGGAGTCTACAAGCGTCACGCGGGGCAGACAACGATCGGATCCGAAGAAACGCATCACGCATCACGGGAGTGGTTGAGCCAGTTGGAACAGTCCCGTAATGCGTTATGCGTGATGCGTGATGCGCTCCCCGAAGCCCAAAAGAAAACCCCCGACCTTTCGGCCGGGGGTCGCCACCACCACCATCGACCCGACAGGAAATTTTCTATTTCGGGGGGAATCCCTCCGAGGGAGGCGGCGGCGGGGGCGGAGGGGGCGCCGGCTCGCCGAAGGGCGGCGGCGGAGGAGACGGAGGCGTCGCCGGCGGCGCGGGAGGCGGCGGAGGAGGATCCTTCTTCTCCGGCTTCTCGGGCGGGTTCGGGCCCTTGACCAGCCTGGCCTGGATCTCGTCCACCTTCTGGCACCGCGCGAAGAGAAGATTACGCGCCCTCTGCACGATTTCGAGGAT
>DASXTT010000162.1:0-5511 GCA_036505255.1 Planctomycetota bacterium
TCGCGCTCACCTCGGTCCTTCTGCTCCCGGGGTCACGGAAGAGGCTCTCCTTCGAATCGTTCCGCCGGGTGACCCGGGCGTCGATCGCGCGGCTCGCCCGCGTGACCGGACCCGCCCTCGTGGAGCCGCTCCTCCTGCAGACCGGGTTCCTCATCTTCTCGAGGAGCGTCACGCTCCTCGGGACGATTCCCGCGGCGGCCCATCGCGCCGCCATCACGGTCGAGTCGCTCAGCTTCATGCCCGGGTACGGATTCTCCGTGGCCTGCTCCGCGCTCGTGGGCCAGTACCTCGGGGCGCGGCGGCCGGACCGGGCGGGCCTCGTGGTGCGCGAGTCGGTTTTCCTCGCGGCGCTCCTCATGAGCCTGATCGGGGTTCTCTTCGTCGCCCTGCCCGGGACGCTCCTCAGGCTTTTCATCCCGGCGGACCCCGAGGCGGTGCGGATGGGGGCGATCTGTCTCATGATCGCCGCGTTCGAGCAGCCGCTCATGGGGGCGGCGATGTCCCTGGCGGGCGGGCTCCGGGGCGCGGGCGACACGCGAAGCCCGATGGTGGTGGGGGCGCTCTCCGTGTGGCTTGTCCGGGTGCCGCTCGCGTGGCTCCTGGCCTTCCCGGCGGGGCTCGGCCTGTACGGCCTGTGGATCACGATGATCGTGGACTGGGGCGCGCGCACGGCGGCCTTCGCGTGGATCGTTCGCCGCGGCCGTTGGAAAACCGTCACGGTGTAAGGTCAATCCTGCACCGGCGGAACGTGGCCCGTATAATGATCGGCTCGAATGGAGGATCTCTCGTGAAGTTGCGCATGCGTGCATTCGCGGCGGCGGCCCTGGCGATGGCGCTCCTCTCGCCGGCCTGGGCGCGGGATTCCGCGCAGGAGGCGGATGAGGCGCTGCGGCGCCGGGTCGAGAAGGTTCTTGCCGAGGAACTGGTCCGCCTGCGGGCGTCGCTGCTCGAAACGGTCCGCCGGGAGCTGGGGCGCGAGCCTGAATCGGGATCCATCGACGCGGCCCTCAAGCTCGTCACCGAGGGTCTCCTGAAGAGGCACGCCAACTTCCTGGCGAGCGACGCGCTGGAGGGACGCCAGGCGGGCTACGACGGGAGCGACAAAGCGGGAATGTACATCGCGGACGTGATGAAGTCCTGCGGCCTGGCGCCCGTCGGAGACAAGGACGCGAAGGGCAACCCCACGTACTTCCAGGTCTTCAAGATCCGGGATCGCGTCACGCGCAACTGCCTGGGCCTGCTCGAGGGGAGCGACCCGGAGCTCAAGAAGGAGTTCGTCGTCCTCGGCGCCCACTACGACCACCTCGGGACGGCGGATCAGGAAGGGCCTCCGTTCCAGCGGTTGGACCGCCCCCGCGGCGACGACAGGATCTGGAACGGCGCGGACGACAACGGCTCGGGAACCACGACGCTCCTCGCCCTGGTGAAGGCCTTCGGCGAGGGCGGCCTGAGACCCCGGCGGTCGATCCTCTTCATCGCCTTCAGCGGGGAAGAGGAGGGCCTGCTCGGCTCCTTCCACTACGTGGAGCATCCGATCGCCCCGATCGGCCGCCACATCTTCATGCTGAACCTCGACATGGTGGGACGCAATCCCGAGAAGCCCGTCAAGATCGACGGGGTCGGGTCGGCGGAAGGGCCCCGGCTGCGCAAGGTGTGCGAGGACGCGGCCGCCGCGGCGGGGTTGAACGCCGCGGTGAACGACCGGGTGACGGTCATGGGCGGCGACAGCGACCACACCCCCTTCCGCGACAAGGGGGTCCCCTTCATCTTCTTCTTTTCCGGGTTTCACGCCGACTATCACAAGGTCACGGATCACGCCGACAAGCTGGCCTACGCGAACATGGTGCGCGTCGCGGGCGCCGCGGGCCGCATCCTCATGGCGCTCGCGGATTCCGGCGAGTCGCTCGCCTTCAAGAAGCTCGAGTTCGGCCCGATGATCCCGGCGCGGCCCCGCCGGTCGCTGGGGATCCGCGCGGCGGAGCTGGAGGACGGCGAGCGCGCGCCCCTCGGGCTCAAGGAGGGGGAGGGCGGCGTGCGCGTGGAACGGGTCAATGAAAAATCCGTCGGCGGCGCCGCCGGACTCAAGGTGGGGGACGTGATTGTCCGGGTCGACGGGAAGCCGCTCAAGGCCGGCGCGGAGCTGGACACGCTCCGATCCATCCTTGAAGGCGTGAAACCGGGCCAGGAGGTCGAGATCGTCATCCACCGCGACGGCGAGAAATCGACGCTGAAGGCGACATGGGACAAGTAGAGCCGGGAGGCCGATTCATGACGCGCATCCTCGCGCTGACCGCGCTGCTGTGGCTGCCGCTCCACGCGCAGGAAGCGCCCTCCGTCGATCGGGCCGCGGCGCTCGTCACCGCGGAATCGCTGAAGAAGCACCTGACGGTGCTCGCGGGGGACGAGTACGAGGGACGCTGTTCCGGCTATCCGGGGAACGACAAGGCGGCGGAGTACATCGCGAATCACTTCAAGAAGATCGGCCTGGGGCCCGCGGGCGAGAAAAACGACAAGGGGGAGGCGACGTACTTCCAGACGTTCCAGGTTCGGGAGCGGAACACGCGGAACTGCCTGGGATGGGCCGAGGGGAGCGATCCGGCGCTGAAGGAGGAGATCGTCGTCATCGGCGCCCACTACGACCACGTCGGCAAGGACGGACAGGCCAACGCCGGGCGGATGAAGAACAAGAATGCCGACCCCGCCGACAAGATCTGGAACGGCGCGGACGACAACGGTTCCGGCACGGTGACGGTGCTCGAGATCGCCCGCGCGTTCATGGAAGGAAAGCTCCGGCCGAAGCGCTCGGTCCTCTTCATGCTGTTCAGCGGCGAGGAATTCGGGCTCCTGGGCTCCAGGCACTACGTCGAGCACCCGCTCTTCCCCCTCGAGAAGACCGCCGCGATGATCAACCTGGACATGGTGGGCCGCCCGGGAAAGCGGAAGCTGGACGTGGGCGGCGTTTCGACCGCGAGGGAGTGGCCGGACCTGCTCGCGAAGGCGGCCGAAGGCACGGGCTTCGAATTCACGACGAGTCCGGGGGTGACGCCGGGCAGCGACCACTACAGCTTCGTCGCGAAGCGCATCCCCGCCGTCCATTTCTTCACGGGCTTCCACGCGGACTACCACTGCCAGACCGACCACGCGGACAAGATCGACTACGACGCGATGGAGAAGATCGCGCGGTTCGGCTTGAGACTCCTGGTGTTGACGGCCGATCACGCGGGCCGGATGACGCCGCTTCGAAAGCTCGGCATCGATACCGAGGAGGTGTCGCCGGAGCGCGCGAAGGAGCTCGGCCTCAAGGAGGACGAGGGAGGCATCTCCGTCATGCGCGTGAGGGAGAATTCCGTCGCCGGAAAGGCCGGACTCGAGGAAGGGGACATCCTGGTGGAGTTCCAGGGGAAGAAACTCCCCGCCGCCGGTCCCGTGGCCGCGCTTCAGACCTGGATCCAGGCCGTCGCGGAGGATGCCGACGCCATCCTCACGGTGCTCCGCGCCGGGAAGCGCGTGAACCTCAAGGTGCGGTGGCCGCGAAAATCCTACTAACCCCCGGCCGCGGATGAACCCACTCGACCGCATCCTCGACGCCTCGTTCAACCGGGCGCGTGAGGCCCTGCGCGCCCTCGAGGACCTCTTCCGATTCGTACGGGACGACCGGGCCGCCCAGCGCGAGCTGAAACGCATGCGCCATCGACTCTCCGCGCTGGAGCGTCCCCGGGCGCTCCGCCTCCTCGCCTCGCGCGATCCGGTCCGCGACGTCGGAAGGAATCACGACGTGCCGGCCGAGGGCGGGCTCGGCGGTTTCGGCGCCGCGAACTTCAAGAGACTTCAAGAGGCGCTGCGCTCGATCGAGGAGGCGGCCCGTTCGAGAGATCCCCTCCTGCGAACATCGGCCTCCGCGCTCCGTTTCGACGCCTACGAGACGGAGCGAAGGTTCCTTCCACCGATCCTGCGGTCCTCCCGGCTCGACCGCGTGCGCCTGTACGTGCTTCTCGATCCCGCGCTCACGTCGGCCCCGCTGGACCGCGTGGCTCGGGCCGTGATCCGCGGCGGAGCGGAGATGGTCCAGCTCCGGATGAAGGGTCGGCCCCGCTCCGAGGTCCGGCGCGCGGCCGAGGAAATCGCGCGGATCGCCCGTGCCGAGGGGGCGCTCTTCATCGTCAACGACCGGTTCGAGGCGGGCGCCGACGGCGTCCACCTCGGCCGCTCCGACGGTTCGATCGCCTCGGCCCGGCGGGGGATGCCGCCGGAAGCGCTCGTGGGGGCGACCACGCACACGGCCGCCGAGGCCCGGCGCGCGCGGTCCGCGGACTATCTCTCCTGCGGCCCCGTCTTCGCCACGGCCGCCAAGCCCGCCCTCGCGCCCCGCGGCCTCTCGTACTGGAAGGAGTGCGTCGCGCTCGGACTCCCGGTCTTCGCGATCGGGGGGATCACCCGCCGGCGGCTTCCCGGGCTCGTGCGGAGGGGGGTCGACCGGATCGCGGTGGGCGCCGGCGTCGTCGCGCAACCGGACGTGGCGGCGGCCGCCCGGGCCCTGAGGCGTCTGCTGCCGGCCGGACCCTGAAATGCGTGTTGCCACAACGATTTAACGGCAAAGCGTCGCGGGGTCAGCGGACCTCGCGGATGACGAAATCGGCGGGGCGGTCGAGGGAGCCGGACCAGACGTAGCGGCCCTGGTGCCGCAGGTCGCGGCCCGGGATCGTGAGGGTCACCTGGCCGCGCTTGGGGTGGACCAGGACGACCGTGTAGTCGGCGATGTCGAGGTCCTCGAGGACGAGCGGGGTGTAGAGGACCTCGCCGCTCGGCGGCCCTCCGACCTTCCGGCCGTCCTTCACGACCCAGGCGTCGCCCGCGCGCAGGCTGCGGACCTCGGCGAAGGGGGTCGCGCTGAGCGAGAGGGCGATGCAGCCGCGCCAGGCGGCGACGGGCGCGAACCGCTCCGCGCCGGCCGCCGTGAGCTTGCGGGCCTGCGCAAACTTCTCGTCGGTCCCCTCGAGGATCGATTGGACCGCGCGGCACCAGCGCACCCGGCGCGCCGCCTCCTCCCGCCGCTCCATCCACTCCCGCCGCGGCCAGACCTCCCCGGGCAGGAGGACGGCCTGTCCCAGGAACCAGCCGGCGACCCACGGACTGAGCGAGTGAGGCATGGTCGCCATGTGGCGGCGCAATTCGACCAGGCGCTCCGGGAGGAGGTCGCCGAAATTGTGGTAGGCCAGCTCCACCTGGTAGGGCAGAAACTTGTCTCGCCACTGGCGCTCCGCCTCGGAGCCCGCGCGGAGATCCGGGAGCGCCGGGGCGTTGATGATGACCGGAGGCGGCGCCTCGGGACGCGGCCGCAGGAGCATCGCGACCATGACGGCGATGGCGAGCACGAACGCGGCGATGCCCCCGGCCGCGACGGGATTCGCGCGCACCCGCCGGAGGAGCTTGCGCGCCGCCCCCGGGGGACGGGCCACGACCGACTCCCCCTTGAGGAACCGCTCCAGATCCAGCGCCATCTCCTCGGCGCTC
>DASXTT010000163.1:0-14030 GCA_036505255.1 Planctomycetota bacterium
CCGCGAAGGCGAAATGGCGGTTCGTCGACTCCGACAACCAGGACGTCGCCCAGTCGACCGAGCTCTCCTCGCTGATGCCCGCACCCGCCGATCCCGCGGATCCCTTCACCACGGTCCCCCTCAAGGACTCGCAGTTCCTGCAGAAGCCCCCCAACTGGCCCCGCGATACCCCGTGGATCGTCCCGATCCGCATCGGGGATGAGGTGGTCGACTACGACACCTCCACCGGGATGGGCCGCCGGGGCTCGCGCAAGGCCGACAGCGTGTACGGCAACGCGTGGGCCGACCACCCGCAGGACGCCAAGGCGACCCTCTTCGGCTACACGAGCCCGCTCCGGAAGCTGAACTTCCGGATCCTGTTCGAACCGCCGGCGTGGGATCCCCCCGGCGAAATCAGCATGGAGTTCGGCCAGATCTACGCGACCCGCGGGGCCACCCAGCTGAGGTTCGGCATCCCGGAATTCACCTCGCTCGTGGCCGAGGACACCGACCCCAACGGGAACCCGATCCTCGCGGCGGGAACCAACCGGATCAAGTACGTCATCCCGGACGCGGCCCTCGTCGACAACACCGAGTGGCCCGACAGCGGCTTCATCAAGATCGACGACGAGGCGATCTACTACCAGCGCATCACCCGCGAAGGGATCAAGACCGGATATTTCGAGGTCTGCTCGCGGGGCATGGAAGGGACCCTGCCGGTCAACCACAACGGCGGGGTGGCGATCACCCTCTGGTCCGTCGCCGTCACGGAGCCCGACTCCAACATTCCGAGTCCGACGATCATCCAGTTCAACGAGGAGTGGTTCGGACCCGTGAAGCTCGCCCAGGTCCCGCCGGGCGGGCCCGCCGAGCATTTCTGGGTCGGGGTCACCGTCAACCTGAAGGCCATTCCCCTCTGGCGCGGGAACGCCTGGCGGACGCCGGTCGCGCGCTGGCACGAACCCGCGGAGCGCCTGGTGCCGGTCTTTTGCGCGCGGGAGATGGACCCCACGGTCCTCCGGACCAACCTTCAGAAGTACGACACCGTGACGGCCATCGACTCGACGAACTACCGCGAACAGCACATGGTCTGCAACTCGATCACGATCGAGGAGTGGAACCAGTGGGTCTACCAGCAGAATCCCCAGAGCCAGCGGCCGCCGCCGCCCCCCAAGGAGGTGAAGGACCAGGGGATCCAGCTGGCCTCCTTCTTCGACCCGGTGAAACGGGACTTCAAGGTGGACGACCTCCACAACCGGATCCTGAAATGGCCCTCCGGGGAGCTGATCGGCGAGCGGTACCTCGAACTCCAGAACCCGGTCGTCAAGTACGGTCCGGCCAAGGCGACGATCGACGAGGTGAAGAACATCGCCTCGACCAAGGGGAACTTCCAGCTGAACGCCGTCGCGGAGCCGGAGACGCCCCAGCTCAACGTGGGGCTCGTCGCCAACATGAACGTCTCGACGCAATTCCCGAGCGGCGTCGTCCTCGTCGGCGAGGAGGTGGTGGGTTTCGCCGATTCCAAGAACGGGGACACCCTGACGGCCTGCAAACGGGGATGGCTCAACTCGGTCAAGACGGTCCACGACCGGGGCGACGCCCTTTTCATCCTGAACTTCCTGCCCGTGGCGGCCGTCAAGCATGTGCCCCTTTCCACCGAGTCGCGGACCGTTCCGATCACCCAGGTCCTCGCCGGGCAGGGATACTTCCACGGGTACGTCCTGATCGACGAAGAGGTCATCGGATTCGAGGAGCTCGGGAAGAAGGGAGTGGAGCTCGACGCGCTCGCGCGGTTCGACGGCAACGGGCTCTTCCGCGGGATGTTCGGCACCACGGCGGCCTCCCACCAGCCCAACGCCATGGTGTTCGGGATCCCGTTCCGGTACTGGGACGGATACAAGGAGGGGCAGTTCGACGACAAGATGCCCTATTTCCAGGTCGCCCACACGACCCGGAACGCCCGCTGGAGGGGGGTCAGCTACCAGGCCGAGCTTCCCCTGGCCGACAAGAACCTCCTGCCGCACCTGTACGTGCGGCTCGACGGGCTCGGCGATTTCACGCTGCCCAAGGTGGACGAGCACTCCGCGGTGTGGCACTTCTACAAGTCCCAGTCCAATCCCCTGGAGGATTTCATCTCGTCGCGCCTGGAGAACGGGCAGATGGAGCTGCGCTTCTTCCTCGAATACCGGCCGGGCTCCTACTGGCCGGAGCACTCGTGGAAGCGGACCATGAAGCTCCTGGAGACCCGTCTTGAGTACGACCGGGACACGAAGGTCCTGTTCCATGAGGATAAGTAAGCCGGGCCGCCCCGGGCCTGTAGGGTCGGGTCCCGCACCCACGCGGAGACCATCACCACGCCGAAGCGGCTCAAGCCGCGAAGGCGGAATGACGCTGGTCGAGCTGCTCGTCGCCTTCGCCGTCTTTCTCATCCTCGTCGGCCTCCTCGTCACGCTCTCAACCCAGGGCTTGGACACCTGGCAGGAGGGGGAGGCGCGCAAGGACGCGTACGACCGGGGCCGGATCGTTCTCGACCAGATCTCCGACGACCTCCGGGGAACCTTCGCGGACACGCAGTGGTATGTGTCCCAGGGCCGCCTCCAGGTTCACGCCGGTTTCTACTGCGACACGGACAAGGAGAAGGACAGCCGCGGGGCCCAGCGGCTCCGGTTCGTCCGCACGGGCAGCGAGGACCGGATGAAGCCCGACCCCGCGATGAAAATCCTCCACCAGCGCGGTCAGGGGGCCTACACGGACCTGTGGGAGGTGGCCTACCTCCTGAACCCGGCGGGCCAGCCGACGGGCCTCTATCGCGGCGTCCGCTATTTCGACCGCGCCACCGTGGACACCACGCTCCTCGAGGCGAAGACGCTCGAGGACACCAAGTCGGCCGCGTGGTCGCGCCACTTCTCGATGCTCGATTCCGGCGTCCTCTGGATCGGCTTCCGCTTCTGGACCAAGTACACCACGACTTGGGACCCCACGTGCACGCTGAAGCAGGTGCCCCGGCTCATGAAGCAGATCGACACCAGGAAAGAAGGGACTCCGGACAAGACCCGGGCCGGCCCCCACGATGTCTGGGACTCTTCGAGAGGCCGCATTTCCTCGTTCCGGCTCTTCTACAAGGAGCTGCCCCAGGACGATCCCGATTTCGCCTACCCCGAAATCGTCCAAGTGACGGTCGTCGTCGAGTCGCAGTCCTCGGAGCATCGCGGGGCGAAGGTCGCCGAGGTGATCGATGAAAGCGCCACCACGGTGCGGCTCAATTCGGGCAAGGGGGTGCCGGAGCCGCCCGACTACGTGCTGATCGGAACGGAATGGGTCGGATACCTCGGCAAGGAGGGCGAGACCCTGCTGAACTGCCAGAGAGGCGCGCGAAAGACGGCCAGGGGTCGGCACGAGCTGAACGACCAGGTCCGGTTCGGTGAAACCTTCGTCACGGACGTCGCCATCCCCGCCTACCGGGAGCCCGTGAGATGAACCGATCGCGTGGATTTACCCTGCTCGAGGTGATCATCTCCCTCGCGATCCTGGTTCTCGGGCTCTCGGCGATCCTCCCGCTCTTCGCCGTGGGGACGGCCAGCCACCAGCGGGGGATCGACCAGACCATGGTGAGCCTGATCGCTCCCCACATTACGGCCCGGCTCCAGGAGCGGCTCTACGAGCTCAATCCCCCGACCTTGAAAGACCAGGCGTACGCCGAGTTCGGCCGAGTCTACCGCTACGACGCCGTCTTTGAACCGCTGGACCGGGGGGACAAGGACCGCATGGCCTTCATCGTCAGGGTCACGGTGCGCTGGATGGTGAACAGCGAGCCCCATACCGAGTCGTTCTCCACGATCCTGCTGCGCCGAACCCCCCGGTGACCGTCAGATCTCCCCGGTTCGGGGCTGAAAGCTGATAGCTGACAGGTGACGGCTTTCAGGGTAAGCTCTTCGTCGCAATGTCCACCCTGCTTCTGACCCTCACTCTCCTCCAGGCCGGCCAAGGATCGGAGATCCTCCGGGGGGAGCCGCGGACCGGGTTCGAGCTCGGGGCGGTCTTCCTTCACCTGGATTCGGCGATCGGGGCCGAAGACGGGCTCCTGCAGGGCGAGGAGGCGGCGTTCCGCATGTCCCTCGTCTCCCGCGAATTCACCGTCGGCATGCGCGCGTACTACCGCCGCTGGGACCTCAAGTTCGAGGAATTCGACCGGCGCCCGGCGGACCTCGACGGCGAGGCCCAGGAACTGGGGCTGGACCTCATCGTGACCTACCCGATCGCGCCGCCGCTCTCGGCGGGGGTGGAGTTCGGCGGCGGCGGCCTCCGCCTCGAGCACGACCTCGACAAGGAAACGGACTTCTTCGTCGAAGGCGGCGGGTTCGTCCGTCTCGAACTCCCCGCGGGCTTCCACGTGGAGGCCTCCGGACAGATCCAGTTCGCGATGACGGAGTTCGGCGGGCAGGATGCCGACACGGATCACGTCTCCTGGGCGGCCCGTCTCACCATCGGATTCGAGATCAACTTCTGATGAGCTTCCCGCGCACGCCGGACGAGTTCCGGAAAATCCTCCGCGCCCGCGGCCTGCGGCCGAACAAGGCCCTCGGGCAGTGCTTCCTCGTCGACGCCGCGCTCCTCGACGCGCTCGTCCGCGGGACGGGGATTTCGGAGCGCGACGAGGTCATCGAGCTGGGGACCGGGGCGGGCCATCTCACGTCGCGACTGTGCGACCGCGCCGCGCGCGTCTGGTCGTTCGAGGTGGACCCCGTCGTCCACGCGCTCGCGAAGGACCTCCTCGGCCCGCGGTCGAATCTGCGGCTTCTCTGCGCGGACGGCGCGGCCTTCGAGTCCCTGGCCCACCACGACCCCGCGTACCGGCTGGTCTTCGTCTCGAACCTCCCGTACTCGGATTACGAGCGGCTCCTCCTTCGGGCGATCTCCTCGGAGATGGGGATCGACGAATATTTTTTCATGGTCCAGCGCGACGTGTACGACCGGCTCCGGTCGGGGCCCGGAACACCGGGCTACGGGCCGCTCGGCGCGCTTCTCCAGGGGATCGGCCAGATGCGCCTCCTCCGCCGCGTGGGAACGGAAGTCTTCCATCCCCGTCCCCGGGTGGAGTCGGTTTTCTTCTCCCTCCGCCGTCGGGCGGACGGACCGATCCGGCCCCGCCGCGTTCCCGCCGTCTACCAGGGACTCCGCGAGCTTTTCACCCAGCGGAGGAAGCTCCTCAAGGCGGCCCTGCGCGATCTCGAAGAGCGGCGCGGCCCTCTTCCGGAGAGCGCCTGGGAACACGGCGATCGCCGCGTGGAACAGCTTCGCCCCGAAACACTTCTGGCGCTCGCCTCCTCGCTCCCGGTTCCCACCTTTTCGCCGATCGGCCCTTGAAGTTCGCGCCCAGGCGCGTATAATACTCGGTCCGATTTTCTGGCTAAAAAGGGGGCCTTCTGGCGTACATCTCCGAGGAGAGCATCCTCGAGGTCAAAAACGCCATCGACATCGTCGAAGTCGTTTCGGGCTACCTCCCTCTGAAGCGCAAGAGCGGAAGCTACTGGGCTCCCTGCCCCTTCCACGACGAGAAGACCGCGTCCTTCCACGTCGTCCCCGACCGCCAGTTCTACAAGTGCTTCGGGTGCGGCGCGCACGGCGGCGCGATCGATTTCGTCGAGAAATTCGAGAAGATCGACTTCCCGGCGGCGGTGGAGCTCCTCGCGGAAAAGGCCGGGATCACGCTGAAACACTCGGGCGGCGGTCCCTCGGGGCCCCGGCGGGACGACCTGATCCGCGTCCACGAATGGGCGGCGGGGGTCTACCGCAAGATCCTGCAGACCTCCGCGGAGGCCGGGCCGGCAAGGGAATTCCTGGAGAGGCGGGGCGTCTCCGAGGAGACGGCGGAGGAGTGGAGGCTCGGTTACGCGCCCGACGCCTGGGACGGCCTGATCCGGCGAGCGCGACCGGCGGGGATCGACGAGAAGCTCCTCGCCGCGGCGGGCCTCACCGTGGAGCGCGGGGACGGCTCGGGCCGGTACGACCGGTTCCGCGGCCGGGTGATGTTTCCGATCTTCGACGTCCGCAAGAAGGTGATCGCGTTCGGAGCGCGGACCCTGAAGGACGAGAACCCGAAATTCCTCAACTCGCCGGAGACCGCGCTCTTCTCGAAAGGGCGCCAGCTCTATGGATTGCATGCGGCGAAAGACGACGTGGAGGACTCCCGGACGCTCTACATCGTCGAAGGGTACCTCGACGTCATCGTTCCGTGGCAGGCGGGGGTGAAGGGGCTCGTGGCGACGCTCGGAACGGCCCTCACGCGCGACCACCTGAAAGTGCTCAAGCGCCACGTCGACAAGGTCGTGCTCGTCTTCGATTCGGACGCCGCGGGACGCAAGGCCGCGGAGCGGGGCCTGGACCTCCTGCTCGGCGAAGACATGGACCTTTGTGTGGCGGAGCTTCCCCCGGGGGAGGACACGGACGACGTGATCCAGAAGTCGGGAGCCGGCGCGCTCCGGAAGGTGCTGGACCGCGCGAAGCCGGTCTTCGCCTTCCTCGTCGAGTCCCTCTCGGCGCGGATCGACGGCTCGACGCCCACGGGCAAGTCGCGGATCGTGGAGCAGATCCTCGAGCGCATCGCGACCGTGCCGAATCCGGTCCGGCAGGCCTTCCTCGTGAAGGACGTGGCGGAGCGGTTCGGACTCGAGGAGGGGCTCCTCGTGTCGCGGCTGAGGCGCGACACTCCGGCTCCCAAGGCGTTGAAAGAGAGGGGATCGCCGGTCGGCTCCCTCATCGGGAAAGAACTGCTCGCGCTGCTCGTGGGGGACCCCGGGAGCGCGGAACGGCTGCGCCGGGAGTTGCCGCCGGAGCGCTGGCCCGATACGGCGTCGGCGTCCGTGGCCCGGAAGGCCTATGAGCTTCTGGATCGGGGCCGGGCCGTGAGCGGGTCGGACCTGCTCGCCCTGGTCCGCGAAGAGGGGGCGGCCGCGGCGCTGGCGGAGGCGCTCGAGCGGCCCGTCGATCCGCCCTCCGCGGGACGGCGGCTCGAGGATTGCCTGGAGTTTCTGAGAAACGAGGAGTTCCGCACGGCGAAGGCGGGGGCCCTGCGCGGCGACGCCCTGGTGCAGGCCCGGCGCGAGGCTCCGCGGAACCTGCGTTCGCTTCCGAAGGCGCGGTGACGGAAACATGAAGACCGAAACGACGATAAAGGTCAAGGTCAAGGTCGAGGATCGCGAAGGCGAGCTGGACCCCGGTCTGGAGAAGCTCTCCCCCGAGGTCCGGACGCTCATCGAGGAGGCCCGCAAGAAGGGCTCGGTCACCTACGACGAGCTCAACAAGGTCCTCCCGGACGACAGCGTCTCGCCCGAGAAGCTCGACAGCATCTTCCAGATGCTCGACGAGCTGGGGATCGAGATCATCGACGAGGGCGCGGAGTCCGAGAAGGGGGCCTTCGACGAGTCCGCGCGCGACGATTTCGAGGAGGCCCTGGAAACCGAGCTCCGGCGCGGGGTCTCCGAGAAGATCGACGACCCCGTGCGGATGTACCTCACGCAAATGGGCGAGATCCCGCTCCTCTCGCGCGAGGACGAACTGCGCCTCGCCAAGAAGATCGAGATCACCCGCAAGCGGTTCCGGACCCAGGTGCTGGAGTCGCCCGTCGCCGTCATCGAGGCGATCCAGATCCTCGAGGACGTGAAGAACGGCGAGCTGGCCTTCGACCGGACCCTCAAGGCGGACAGCGCGATCGACGTCTCGAAGTCCGAGGTCCTCGAGCGCCTGCCGGACGCGATCGACACCCTGCGGCGGCACGTCTTCGACTGCCACGAGGCCTACGAGAAGCTCCTCGAGGCGCGCCTCAGCTCGAAGCAGCGGTCGCGCCTCAACAAGCGCATCCGCGAGCGGCGCCGCCGGTGCGTCGTCATGCTCGAGGAGATGAACATCCAGTCGAAGAAGATCAAGCCGATGATGGACCGCCTGGAGGCGATGGCCCGCCGGATGATCGAGCTGGAGCGCGAGATCAACGACCTGAAGAAATCCCGCGGCAACAGGGTGCGCATCGCGGCGCTCGAAAAGGAGCTCGAGGGCCTGCAGATGCAGACCCTGGAGGGGCCCGCCGACATCGCGATCCGCGTCAAGGAGATCCGCGACCGGTTCGAGGACTACGAGCGCACGAAGCGGAAGCTCTCGAGCGGCAACCTGCGGCTCGTCGTCTCCATCGGGAAGAAGTACCGCAACCGCGGCCTGTCGTTCCTCGACCTCATCCAGGAGGGGAACACCGGGCTCATGAAGGCCGTGGAGAAGTACGAGTACCGGCGCGGCTACAAGTTCTCCACCTACGCGACCTGGTGGATCCGGCAGGCGATCACCCGCGCCATCGCGGACCAGGCGCGGACGATCCGCATCCCGGTCCACATGATCGAGACGATGACGAAGCTGCGGAACGTCTCGAAGAAGCTGGCCCAGCGGAACGGGCGCGAGCCGTCGCTCGAGGAGATCGCGAGCGAGTCCCAGATCTCGCTCGAGGAGACGAAGCGGGTCCTGAAGATCGCCAAGCACCCGATCTCGCTGGACCGCCCGATCGGGGAGGGGGACGACTCCTACTTCGGCGACTTCATCGAGGACGAGACGGCCGAGAGCCCGGTGAGCGCGGCGACGCACGAGATGCTCAAGGAGAAGATCGAGAGCGTGCTCCACACGCTCTCGTTCCGGGAGCGCGAGATCATCAAGCTCCGGTACGGCATCGGGACCGGCTACACCTACACCCTCGAGGAGGTGGGCCGGATCTTCAAGGTGACGCGCGAGCGCGTCCGCCAGATCGAGGCGAAAGCGATCAAGAAGCTCCAGCACCCCATCCGGAGCCGGAAGCTGGAGGGGTTCCTGGAGGGAATCATCAAGCGAACGGAGCCGGAGGAAGCGGCCCAAACGACCCCGCCCTAGGGCGGGGTTTTTCTTTACCCCGAGGGAGGGCCGCGAAGCGGCCCGAGTCGAGGGGATACACGGGAGGTGGTTTGATGGCGAGGAAGATCGACGCGCTCCTGCCCCTGCAGGAGATCGACCTGGTGATCCACCGCCTGCGGGTGATCCGGGCCGAGAAGCCGCGGGACCTGGCCGGCCAGGAGCAGAAGCTCGCGCGGGCCAAGGAGAACGTCGAGGCCATGAAGGCCGAGATCAAGGGCCTCAAGCTCGAGGTCCAGAAGCGGGAGCACCTGGTCAAGGAGTTCGACGAGAAGATCGCCAAGTTGACCGCCCAGTCGATGGGGGCGAAGAAAAACGACGAGTACCAGGTCTTCCTCAAGGAGATCTCCGGCGTCAAGGCCGACAAGTCCCGGGTGGAGGACGGCCTGCTCGACCTCATGTTCCAGCTCGACGAGATGGCGAAGCTCGAGAAGGTGCGGGAGGGCGAGGTGGCGGCCGCGGAGGCGGAGTACGGGGTCGCCAAGACGAAAGTCGACGCCGAAATGGCCGAAGTGGACCGGGAGCTCGCCGGGCTCGAGGATCGGCGCCGCGGCGCGCAGACCGGGATCGATCGCGACCTCCTCACCCCCTACGACCGCATTCTGCGGGCGAAGGACGACGGGCTCGCCGTGGTCCCGGTGGTGAAATACCAGGTGGTCGAGGACGAGGGTATGAGGAATTACTGGGGCTGCGGAGGGTGCAGCGTCGAGGTCACGCCTCAGATGGTGAACGACCTGAAGAAGGGGCGCGAGGTCGTGAGCTGCCGCTCCTGCTCGCGCCTGCTGTACTGGCAGGACGAACCCACTCCCGCCCCAAAGCCGGTTCCCGCTTAGGCCCCCGCCGAAGGTGCCGGGGCCGCGACCCCCGCGTGGAAGGCATACCGGTACGTCGCGACGGTGATGATGTCCCCCTCCTTCAGCGCCTCGTCGGTGATCTTGTTCTTCCCCAGGAACGTCCCGAAACGCGTGCCCAGGTCCTTCACGTACACTTCGCGGCCGTGGATGTAGATTTCCGCGTGGCGCCGCTCGATCTGGGGGTGCTTCAAGAGGATCGTGCACCGCGGGTCGGTGCCGATGGTGACCACCGTCTTCAGGATCGGATAGATGACCCCCTCGTTCGGCCCGAGGACCTCGACGAGGCGCGGAGAGGTGGTGAGGAGCGTCTCCCGCTCGCGGGCCAGGGCGGCCGCGGAATCGCGGGTCGGCGCGAGGTGGAACATGGTGTCGATGCCGAGGGTCTCCATGATGGCGCGGATCTTGGGGTCGACGTCGACGAGGACGAGGAAGCCGCCGTAGCGCTCGAGGCGGTCGACGAGCTCGACGAGGTACGCGAACCCGGCGGAGGAGATGTAGGCGACGTCCTTGAGGAGCAGGACGAGGATGACCCGGCGGGCCGCGACCTCGCGGGCGAGGGCCTCCTGGAAGACGCCGACGTGGGTGGAGGTGATGTTGCCGCTGGCGGAGATCTCGCAGGAGCGGGGGGCTCCCTCGATTTCGGCCGCGGAAACGCGCAGGTCGGGCATTCAGAGATTATCCGGATTGACCCGTTCGCTGTCTACGGCTGCGCATGGGGTGGAAGGTAAAGCTCCCAGCGTCCCGTCCCCAGATCCCAGCCTCCGAAGCTTCGAGCTTCAAGCCGGAGGGACGGCCGCGGGCTGTCCAGGCCTTCGAACGAAGCGGATGATTTGAGAGACGAATCCAACTATGGAAAGCAGGGAGCCCACGCCGTACGCGATGGCAGAGTAGAAATCGACATCCCGATAGACATTGCAACCCTTCAGGGTCCACAAGGACGCCCGCGCCTCGAGTTGAATGGACTGCAGAACAGGCCGCGTGTTCTCGTCGAGCCGATACGTCAATTCTGTCCAGGTCCGGTTCCCCTCCCCGAATCTCTCATCGGAGTCGGTATTCAGGAGGGCGCGACTGTCGCCGAGGGTATCCAACTTTCCGGCTGAATCGCGCGCCCTCCATTGGCAAGACCTCAGGGAATCGTAGTCGGGCGAGCCACCGTCCTTCCGCACCGCCACCACGCAGATCCCTCGAACATCCGGCAGCGCGTCAATCCGCAAGACACGATCCCCATTTCCCGTGGCGTCGATTTCGTACCGGCGATGGGTGGAAAGGATTCGTTCACACCACCGGTAACTGAGCCAGCTGTCCCTGGCGAACCAAGCGAATAGCGCCGCCGCCAGCAGGCAGAACACGATCAGGGCCGGACGCACACGCGTGGTGATAGCCCAGACGGAACCTGCGAAGAGGAGGGCGTACGCCGCAAGGAGCACGATTGGATTCATGGCAATTTCATTTGGCAGGGCACGAGAGAGTGGGCGGGGCGGGAGTCGAACCCGCATCCCTCGCGGGACAGGATCCTAAATCCTGCGCGTCTGCCAATTCCGCCACCCGCCCAATTGAGCCGCATGAGTTTACAGCGGCGGCCGGGGCGATGATAAGGGAATGGCGGAGAGGGAGGGATTCGAACCCTCGGTGCCCTTTCGAGCACACACGCTTTCCAAGCGTGCCCGTTCGGCCGCTCCGGCACCTCTCCTTGGGGGATTGGGACTATATCGCCCATCGCGCCGAGGGTCAAACCGGCCCGAAGCGCCCTTTTCTTTCGATCGCCCGCGCGGTATCGTGATTCCGCCATGGAACTCGACGCGGAACGGCGGTGGATGGAGCAGGCGATACGCCAGGCGGAGCTCGCCGCGGAGGCGGGCGAGGTGCCGGTCGGAGCGATTATCGTCAAGGACGGCCGGATGCTCTCCCGCGGCCACAACCAGGTCGAGCAGCTCCGAGACGCGACCGCCCACGCCGAAATGCTCGCCATTACCGCCGCCGAGGAGGCGCTCGACAACTGGCGCCTCGAGGGGGCGGAAATCTACGTGACCCTTGAACCCTGCGCCATGTGCGCCGGGGCGATGGTGCTTTCCCGCGTGTCGCGCATCATCTACGGCGCCAAAGATCCCGCCGCCGGCGCCTGCGGCTCCGTCTTCGACATCGTCTCCGAACCCCGGCTCAAACACCGCATTCCCGTCGTGCGGGGGGTCCTCGACGACCGCTGCGGCGCCCTGCTGAAGAACTTCTTCCGATCACGCCGCGCTGAGGCGCGCAGTTCCGAGTCATGAGTCGGGAGTCTTGAATCGGGCCGCGACGGACAGGCGCTTTGGATCCTGCGCTGAGAAGTCTCGCGTCCAGTAGAATGTCCCAGCGCCCCAACCAGAGTTTCCGTCCCGCGTCGCCTGACTCTCGACTCACGACTCTCGACTCGTGACGTTGTACGGAGGGATGCCTGAGCGGACTATAGGGCCAGTCTTGAAAACTGGTGCAGTCTTCGGGCTGCCGTGGGTTCGAATCCCACTCCCTCCACTTCGACTCGCAACGATTTGAATCGCTGTTGCTCGCTCAGAGCAAGCAAGTCTGGACAGCGCTATTGTTCGTCCTATGGGCGGGTCGAAGTGTGGTGAGCGAGCGGAGCGAGTCGAAGCACTCGCGATGTTTGGGTTCACCGCCGGCGGGTGGGGGAGACCGACGCCGGCGCGAGCACCTCCGGACCGTCATTGCGCGGGCTGTTCACCAGCTTCGACACCGGCTCCACCTCAAGGCCCGGCACCGGCGCGGCGCGCACCAGGTCCAGGAGCTTCCCGGGCTCCGCCTTTTCCACCCCGATCCAGGCGGGCCACGTCTCCCGCGGCAGGATGACGGGCATGCGTTCGTGAACCTCCCGCACCGGACCCCGCGCCTCCGTCGTCAGGATCGTGCAGGTTCTCACCTCATCGCCTTTTGGATCCTTCCAGCCATCCCACAGACCCGCGAATCCGATGAGCGACTGGCCCGGCGGCCGGACATGAGTGGGTACCTTGCCGCCGGGGATGGCCTTCCATTCGTAGAAGCCGTCCGCCAGCACCACGCACCGACGAGTCTGGAACGGACGCCGGAAGGCCGGCTTCGACGCCGCCGTCTCGACGCGCGCGTTGATCATCCGGTTCCCGATCTTGGGGTCCTTGGCCCACGAAGGGATGAGCCCCCACTTGAGGACCTCCAGTCGCGGGCCCTCGGGCGTCGCCAGGAGCGCGAGCACATCCTGGGTCGGCGCGATGTTGTACCGCGGCTTCCACTGCTCCGCGCGCGGCCCCGCGGGCACCCGGAGCTGGGACATCACCCACAGACCGTCCTTGCTGAGCGTGAATCGACCGCACATGAGAGGACCCCTACACGAAAACCGCGCTGGCGAACGAGACCAGGCCTCCCGCGGGATCGGGAGCGAAGCCGTACCGCCTAAGCGACCCCCGCGCGCCGGCCAGCAGGCGCAGCGCCGTGTAGGTCGCCGTTAACCCGCAGACATGGCGCCGGTTGCCGTCGGCCGTCACCGACTTCCAGAATGCTTCGGCGTCCCCGGTGACCACGTGCTTCAAGCTCTCGCTGTCCTCGTCCGTCATCCACTTCACGAGCTTCTCGTCGAGCGCCGTGTCGTCGCCGAACCGCGGGCCGACATGGGCGAAATCGACGCCGGCCACGATCAGGACCCTTCGCCCGCAAGTCCGCACCGTCTCGGCGAGGGCGCCGATCGTCTCCTCGATCCGTGCGTCCCCCGACGGTCCCCTCCCGTCCTCGGCGGGGTCGAACGACGAGCAGAGGATCGGTACGATCCGCACGTCGGCCTTCCGGTGGGCGTGGCGGAGGAAGACCGCCTGGAACTCGATCGAGTGCTCGCTCCGATGGACGACCTCGTGGTCCTGCAACCCCTGGGGCGCCCGCTTGCGGAAGGCGTCGATGAAGTCGAGATCGGGCTCGATCGCCCCGAAGGGAGTCGCGTACGCCTTGTCGGACAGCACGTACGGCGAAGGGGGCGAGAGGTGCGCGACGCCGAGGACGACGCAGGTCTCGGGCGCCGCCGATTCCGCGACCGGCCGGTACGCATGCGTGTAGCACGTGCCGCCCCGGCGGAAGTCGATGTGCGGGGAGAGGATCCCTTTCGGCGGGTCGGCCCCCTTGCGGCGGTCCGGAGCGCCCGCGCCGAGCGGGTCGGCGTAATACCCGTCGATCTCCTTCTCGAGGGCGGGGGGCGACTCGGGATAGCCGCCGCGGCCGGCGAAGGCGGCGGGGCGCACCCGCGAGACCCGGAAGGCCGACGCGATC
>DASXTT010000164.1:0-2455 GCA_036505255.1 Planctomycetota bacterium
TCGCCTTGCCCGCGGCGACGGCGTCGTACAGGCCCTGGATTGAGGAGGAGACGGCCCCCAGCGCGTTGGAGGCGGCGCGGATCGTCCACCGGGCCGCGTCGCGGACCGCGGAGTCGGCCCCGAAGACGGAGGTCCAGACCAGGGGGTCGAGCTTCCGATCGACGAATTCGCGCTCGTTCGTGACCTTCACGCCCGCCGGCTCGAAGGCGAGAGAGCCGGAGAGTTCGGACTTCAGCTGGGGAAGGTCTTTCCAGACGTCCGTCATGAGACCCCCGGGAGGTGCGAACGTCGGCATTATGGCGCCGCCTCCGGCGGCCGTCCAGAGTCGTGAATCGAGAGTCGTGAGTCGAAAACTGAAGCCAACAGTCGAGAGTCACGAGTCATGTCTTCAAGCGATTCGGCTTCGGCTCGACTCAAGACTCCAGACCCACGACTTACGACTCCAGCCCTTCTGGTATAGTCGCCCGACCTGTGCGTTACGATCTGGTTTTTCTCGACCTTGATGGCACGCTGGTGGATTCAGGGCGGGACATCGCGACGTCCCTCAACTGGGCGCTGCGAAACGAGGGAATGGCGGAACTGCCCGAGCCGCGGATCATCGCGGCGATCGGCGGCGGCCTGCCCACTTTGCTCGACCGGACGATCGGCGCGGACCATCCGCGCCGGCCCCAGATCCACGCCAGGGTTATCGAGCACTATTCGGTCCACCTGATGGACCGGACCACGCTCTATCCGGGAGTGCGGGAAACACTGGAGCGGCTTTCGGTCCCCCGAGTCCTGGTCACGAACAAGCCCGAGGCGATGACCCTGTCACTTCTCGCGGGGCTGAAGATCGCCCCCCTGTTCGCCGCCGTCTATGGGGGCGACACGCTCCCGGCGCGCAAGCCCGATCCGGGGGCGGTGCTGGAATCCCTCGAGCGGTTCCGCATCCCGAAGTCGCGGGCGCTCCTGGTGGGGGACAGCGGGGTGGATCTCGCCACCGCGCGGGCGGCGGGGATCGACTTCTGCGCCGTGACGTACGGCTACGCGATGGCGGGGGAGCTGGAGGGGGCGCGGTTCACGATCGGCCGGTTCCCGGACCTGCTCCCGGTCGTCACGGGTTGAGGAGCCCGAGGATCTCCGTCGCCACCGCCTCGGTCGTCGCGAGGGCCGCATCCCCGGAAGTATTCGAAAGGACCACCACCGCGGTGCCCGACTCCTTCACGAATCCGATCCAGCTGGCGTAACCCCCGGTCTTGCCGCTGTGCCAGATCACCCAATGCCCGCCCGAGCGGACGGGGCTCTGGCGCCAGCCCAGGCCGATCCGCAGCCGGTCGCTGACCGACCTGCGCGTGGCGTGGCAGGAGGCCAGGACCTCGACGAGTCGGGGTTCACCCCGTCCCAGGTTCGCGGAGAGGAATCGGAGGAGATCGTTCACGGTCGACCGGAGGGCGCCCGCGCCCGCGAGCGCCTGGAAATTCCAGTTCCGGGCGGGGTTCCACTTCTCGTTGTACGGCGGCGCGAGCCGGGCCTTCATGGTTTCCGAGAGCGTGATCCGGGTGTCGGCCATTCCCAGGGGGTCCGCGATCCGGCGGATCACGAGCTGTTCGTACGGTTTCCCCGCCGCGCGCTCGAGAATGTGCCCGAGCAGGCCCATTCCGAGGGTCGAGTCCTCGTACCGCTCGTCCACTTTCCACCGCAGCCGGTGGTCCGAGAGGAAGGCGTAGAGCTTCTCGGTCCCGTACGTGGCGTAGGGGTCCTCGTCGATGGGCCCCACGTTCATGGGCAGCTTGGGGAGGCCGGAAGTATGCGTGGCGAGGAACTTGAGCGTGATCTCGCCGTTGTCGCTTCGGGGGACATTCACCTCCGGGGGAAGGTGGCGGCGGATGGGGTCGTTCACGGCGACCACTCCGTCGCGCGCCAGGTCGGCGAGCAGGCACGAGGTGAAAACGCCGCTGATCCATCCGATCTCGTAGACCGTGCTCCCCGAGGGCTTCGCCTCGGCGTCCTTGGAGACCCTCCCGTATCCTCGGACCGAGATGCGGTTCCCGTCGATCACCCCCACGGCGAAGCCGACGTTCCGGCTTCTCGCGAGCTGTTTTTCGACGATCTGGTCGATCGCCTCGAGACGGCCGGGGTCGAGAGGCGGCGCCGCGCAGGCCGCCAGGGACGCGGCGAGGGCGATGAAGACGGGCCGGAGGAGTTTCATGGGTGGCCATCAGCATTTCCCCTGCGGGTCCCCGTGGCAAGCAATTTCTCGACCGCGGCGACGCGCCGTCGGAGGGCGCCGCATTCCGCGGGCGCCAGCCACCCGAGGTCGCGGGCCAGCAGGAGGAGGTAATCGAGCCGGAGGGCGGCGGCCCGGGAGCGGTCCCACGCCCGGGGGGATCCCGCGGGTGACGAGCGCTTCCCCGCGGCCCGCGCGATCCGTGCGGGAATTCTTATCGCGGCCTGGCGAAGCTCGGTCGCGAGTTCG
>DASXTT010000165.1:0-2383 GCA_036505255.1 Planctomycetota bacterium
GGAGTCCCGGAGTAGCCGGCCGACGATCCCCGGCCGGTCCAGCGGTCCAGGTCGCGCAGGCACCGCTCGATCCGCTTCGCCCGCGTCTCGGGCTTCTTCGCCTCCGCGACGAAGCCGACCCACCGGGCCTGGTGCGAGGGCGGCATCGTCTCGAATGACTTGAGCGCCTTGGGCGCTTTTCGCAGCGCCGCCAGCAGCTCGACCCGCGCCGGTTTCATCACGAAAATGATGCCGCCGAAGTCGGCGCGAGGTCCAGCGGAAAAGGGCAGAATGAGTCCGTGAAACCCGTCCCGGAGATCCGCACGCCGCGGCTCGTGCTCCGGGGCTGGCGCGACGGGGACGTCGAGCCCTTCGCGGCGCTGAACGCGGATCCGCGGGTGATGCAGCACTTTCCCGCCCCGTACTCGCGCGCCGAGACCGTGACGATGGTCGCGCGCATCCGCGCCCATTTCGACGAGCACGGGTTCGGGCTCTGGGCGGTGGAAGTCCCGGGGGTCGCCCCCTTCATCGGTTTCACCGGCCTGTCGCGCCCGCGGTTCCAGGCCCGGTTCACGCCCTGCGTGGAAATCGGGTGGCGGCTCGCCTTCGATCACTGGGGCCGCGGGTACGCGACCGAGGCGGCGAAGGCGGCGCTGGCGGTCGGGTTCGGGCGCCTCGGGCTCGCCGAGATCGTCTCGTTCACGGCGCCGGTGAACCGCCGCTCCATCCGCATCATGGAGAAGCTCGGGATGACGCGGAATCCGGCGGACGATTTCGACCATCCGGGGGTCGCCGCCGGCCATCCGCTGCGGCCGCACGTCCTGTACCGGCTCACTCGTCCGGTTGCCGCGCGCCCATCATGAAGGGCAGGAAGCGTTCGTAGAGGACGCGGAATTCGGCGAAGCGCGACCGGTCGGCGCGAGGCGCGTTCCGGATGATCGACAGAACTCCGCACACCACGAGGACCGTCAGGACCGCGGCGCCGCCGACGGCGAATCGCTGGAGCTTGCGCGGATCGGCCCGGCCGCCGAACAGGACGCCCGCGGCCAGCCCGAGCCCCAGGCCGAGGTGAATGGCGCCCGCCGCGCCGAGGAGAACGTAGTAGGGCTTCATGAAGAGCGGCCAACCGGTGACGGAGTAGGCGAGGTAGGAGAAATCGGCCTTGCCGGTCGCCGTCGGACCCGTCGCGAGGGCGGGCATGACGCGCGTCGCGAAAACGTGGCCCGCGATGGCCAGGAGCAGGACATAACCGGCCCAGTGATGAATGCGGACAACGAGGGATGGCTTCACCCGATTCGGATCGCGGCGCCGGCGGATGATCCGGACGATCCCGCAGACGATGTGAACGGACCCCGCGAGGCCGATGAGGAGGAGTTCGACGACGAGATGGGGCCGGTAGACGTTCCGCATCCCCTCGAGGACGGCGTCGTAGGTCGCGGGACCGCCGACCGCCGAGGTCGTCGTCGCGAGGTGAAGGATGAGGAATGCCGCGAAGAGGATTCCGGAGATCGCCTGCAACCGGGCCACGGTCATGGTCGCCATCCTCGTGCGATCGGCTTCAGGCTGCGGGGCGCGGTGGATTCAGGATTCTAGGGGCGGGCCCGGTTCAATGCGAGGGTGCGGAAGGATCGCGCCAGTCGAGTGGCGGCCTGCCGCTCGAAGCGCAGTTTGTCGTCTCAGTTTCTGTGTTGGATCAGTCCACCTTCGCTCAGATTCCGTCTCTTCCGGTCAATTCCTGTTGAGCTTCGGCGGACGCTCTTCGCCCTCTCTCTTCACAGATCTTAGGCGGCTTGCCGCTCGAAGCCCCGACAGATACTGATCGGTAGAGACGGAAAGTAGGGCGAAGAGCGGAGGGGCAGGGATTCGAATCCACCTTCGCTTTCGGGGCTTGGGGTCGAGCTACGGTGGGATTCTCTTCGATTCAGCAAGTCCCGGCAGGAGTCAGCACACGATTCCAAGATTGCTGGCGGAGGGGCAGGGATTCGAACCCTGGATACAGGTGTAAGCCCGTATAACGGCTTAGCAAGCCGCCGCGATCGACCACTCTGCCACCCCTCCGGTCGAAGCGACGGACACTATAAACCAGAGACCCGGTTCATTGCATCTCTATCTCGAACCGGGTTGCTGATGGGGATGCTCCTGGCCATCTTAACGTCGCTTCCGGATCGGGCTCGAAACTTGCCGCTTCGGGAAGCTGGAAGCCGGAAGCTGGAAGCGGTCACCCGCCGTTGATCACTTCTTCGGCGGGTCTTCCTTCTTGCCGCCCGTGATGACCGGAGGCGGCACCGCGCGCTTCAGAAAAAGCACGGCGAACGCGGCGCACGCGGGACGGTCCGTCGTCGACCCGTAGTCCTCCCCCCACGAGCCGTCCTCCTTCTGGAGCCGCAGCAGCTCGTTCGCCCCC
>DASXTT010000166.1:0-5988 GCA_036505255.1 Planctomycetota bacterium
TATCACTTACAAGGTCCTCCATGGTGATCGTATCGGTCGCCTGCAGGAGGATGGTGGCTCCAACGAAAGCTTCGAGGGAACCTCTGCTGACCGTGTCCCCACCCGCCGTATCGGTTGTAAGAATGATGCCGTCAGCGCTGAAATTGGCGTCGAGGGCTCCCGATGTTGCGGCTCCATCCGTGATCGTTAGCACTGTCGGATCAATCACCAGCGTCCCACCCGCGCCTCCCGGCGCGGCCGCGCTGGTTAGACCCATGAACCAAAGATGCCCCGGCGCGCTCACCTCGATGAAGCCGCCGTCCCCCGTCGTCCCCGCGTCCGCGTTCAGCGTCCCCCGGAAGTACGTGTTGTGATTTGACAGGAGCAGGATCGAGCCGCCGTTCGAGTCCAGCCCCGAGCCGCTCGCGTCGATCGACGCGTGATAGGTGTTAATCGTCGCCTGCGCGGAATTCAGCACCACCGAACCGCCGTTCACCCCCGCCGCGCCCCCCACCGAAATCGTCCCCGTGTTCACCGCCAGCCCGCCCGCGCCGACGAGCCGGATCACCCCGCTCCCGTCGTCCACGATCGCGCCCGCCTCCACCAACCCGCCCGTGTTCACCGCCGCCTTCACCACGTCCGAGAGCGCGTCCGCCCGGATGTTCACCGTCTGGCCGCAGACGCTCCCGATCGAGTACCCGATCAGGCCGTCCCCCGTGATGTCCAGCACCGCCTCGCTCGCCCCCAGCAGGTAGACCTTTCCCCCGGGCGCCGTGATCGACCCCGCGTTCTCGACGAGCGGCCCCACCAGCGCCGCGAAACTCGTCACCGTGATCGACCCCTGGTTGACCACGTAGCTCGCTTCCTTCGAGGGATCCTGGAGCAGCTTGTAGGTGCCCGACAGGAAATCGGTGTCCGAGATGGAGAGGGTGCTCGCGACGAGCGCCCCCACGTTAATTGTGGACCCCTGCCCGAAGAGGATGCCGTTCGGATTGAGGATCCACACCTGGCCGTTCGCCAGCAGCGACCCGTAGATGAGCGACGCTTCCGTCCCGATCACCCGGTTGAGCGCGATGGACGTCGACGAGGGCTGGTTGAAGATCGTCGAACTGCCGGAGGCGATGCTGAAACTGTCCCACTGGATGATCGCCTTGTCCGTGAGCTGGTTGATCTGCGTGACCGTCGGCGTCGGGCTGGTGATCGTCGCCGATCCCGACGTGACGACCCCGCCCTCCTGCGCGAGGGCCGGCGCCGCCGCAAGGAGCGCCAGGAGAAGCTGAACGATCAGTCCCGGTGCATACTTCCTCACGGCGGCCTCCGCTTAAAACAGATTCACGATGAGATTGAAATAGACGGTGAAATCGTCCCCCGTGGAGGGATCCCGGTTGCCGACGGGCCACCCGAAGTCGAGACGGAAACTCGCCCGTCCCGGATACTGCAGTCGCAAACCCACCCCCGCGCCCGTCAGTCGGACCCGATCCTCTTCCCCCAGGGTCGGGCTCTCCAGCTCCGCCTCGCCCGTGTCGGCGAAGACGGCCAGCTGGACCATGTCGTACAAGGTGGACGGGCTGCCGAAAGGATCGCTGAAATCATCCAAAAAGGGAAGCTTGATTCTCGCCTCGATGCTCGCCGTGTACCCCCGGTCCCCCATGACCTCGAACGCGGGGTAGCCGCGGACCGAGTCCGCGCCGCCCACCGAGATCTGCTCCGAGACCACCAGCGGGTCGGCCGAGAACTGGTAGTTCACTTTTCCGATGAGGTGGAGCCAGCTCGTGACGCGCTGGAGGCGATAGAGGGTGAGCGCGAACTTCGTGAAGTCGCCGCCCGCGCCGAACCGGCTCGCCTCGGGATCGTCCGCCTCCAGGCCGCCCGCGAATCCCTCGAGGCCCTTGCGCAGGTGCGCCGAGCCGAGCCACCGGCCGTTGAAGTCGTCGTTCCACTCGAACCGGACGCCCGCGACGGCGACCCGCACCCGGTCGTCGGAGATCTGGATGCCGAAGAGCTCCTGCGTCAGGTCCTTGTGCTCGTACCCGATCTCGGGGATGAGCGAGTAGACGTGCGTCCGGTAGAGCGGGTAGGAGAGCGTCGCGCCGAACGCCGTGCCGTCGCCGAGGGGCTCGAAGACCGCGAGGTCGCCCACGGCCTCATAGTTGTAGTAGGACCCCCAGGCGTTGAACTTCATCCCGTTCGCGAAGGGGACGGTGTAGCTTCCCGTGAGGAAGCTCAGGTCGCCGTCGCCGAAGCCCTGGACCCCGCGCACGGAGACCCAGTGGCCCAGGTCGAAGAGGTTGAAGGCCTCGACGGTGAGGCCGCCCCGGTTTTCCGCGACGAACTCCGAGCCGAAATTATCCCAGTCGACCGAAACGTTGATCGGATACTTGTCGCGCACCTGGAGGTAAAGGTCGGAGGTCCCGGGGGCGCCGCCGGGGGCGAGCCGGGCCGAGACGCTGAGGCCGGGATAGTCGTTGAGCGAATAGATCCCGCGCTCGAGGGAGTCGAGGTCGAGCGCCTCCTGGTTCGCCGTGCCCGCCACGTGGTCGAGGATGAAGCCCGTGCCGTAGTGGGCGTTGCCCTGGACGAGGATCTTGTCGATGCGCGCCTCGACGACGGCGATCTCGATGTCGCCGTCCCGGACCACCTGTTCCGGGAGGTAGGCCCACGAAAGCCCGTACCCGTGGGAGCGGTAGTGCATCGTGATGCGGTTCGCGGCGCTGCGGAGGTCGGCGAGGGTGACTTCCTTGCCCTCGTAGTCCGCGACGAGGGCGTGGAGCTCGTCGGTCGGGTAGGAGACGTTGCCGGTGATCCTGAAGCTGGTTAGCTTGATCCGGACCTTGGAGTCGTCGGCGGTCTTCAGCTCTGGCTTGTCCTGGATGTTGATCTGCGGCGCCTCCTTCTCGAGGCGGAGCTCCTCGTCGGACTTCTTGAGGGACTGCTCGACCTGGCCGCTTTCCCGGCCCTGCGCCCAGGCGGGCGCGGGGGCGGCCGCGGCGATCGCGAGGAGGAGCGCGGCGACGCACGGCGCGAGGGTACGGAGCGGAAGGGGGGAGATGGCCATAATCAGAGATTCACATTGGAGAAATAAAAATTTGGAAAGCCAGAATCGACCATTACTATAAACGCCCCCCAGAGCCGTCAAGGAACATCGACCCCCCGACCGGGCGCATTCCCGGGGCCGGCCGCCCGCCGGCGGCACCGGGAGAGGCAGAGCGACCGCGTGAAGGAACTTACCCCCGGACCCGCCCTTCGAGGCGCCACCACCGTCGCGCGAAGGAAGGGCCTTGAAATCTAGGACGTCCGGAACCCCCGGATTCCGGCCCGATATTTAAAAAACACCGCCGCCTTCCCCCCAGACGGCGCACACCGAATAGTGGTAGCGACCATCGCCCTTGCCGCGGTCCTGATCCTCGTCCCCGACGAGTGGTCCGAGTTCCGCGCCCTCTCCCGCGACCGCGATCCCGAGCGCCGTTGCGAGGCGGTCGCGAAGATCCGGCCGCTCGCGAACCTCGCCATGGTCCAGGCGCTCCTGCCCTTGATGGCGGATCCCCACGCGCGCGTCCGGAAGCGGGCGGCCGAGGCGGTCGCCCGGGCCTCGGCGCCGGATTGCGTCGACTTCCTCCACAAGGCGGGGCTCCGCCACCCGCTGAAAATCGTGCGCGTCCTTGCCGCGGGATGTCTCGGCGCGATTCACGACGCGTCGAGCGCCGGACCCCTCGCCGCGTCGCTCGGCGATCCGGACCCGGAGGTCCGGGCCGCCGCCTGCGCGGCGCTCGCGCTTCTCGAGGCGCGCGAGTTCGCGGCCAAAGTCGCGTCGCTCGCCGAGCGAGACTCGGCGTGGCCAACGAAGGCGGCCGCGCTCGAGGCCCTGGTCGCGCTCGATCGTGATGCCGCGACGCGTCTCGCGACGACCGCGACGACGGATCGGGCGTGGCAGGTCCGTCTCGCCGCGGCGCGGATCGCGCCGGGGCTCGATCCGGAAACGGGGCTCGCCGTCTACCTGGCCGCCATCGCCGACGGCGACTGGCGGGTGCGCGTCCAGGCGATCGAGTCGGCGTGCCTCCTCCGGGTCCGGGAGACGATCGGGCCGCTCGTCGATCTCCTCGGGAAGGAGCGGGGGCGCCTCCGCTGGGACCTGTATCTCGCCCTGCGCGACCTGACAGGCAAGGAGCTCGGGCTCGACGCGCCGAACTGGAAGCGGTGGTGGGACGTCAACCGCGACACGTTCGAGGTGCCGCCGCGGCCCGTCGCGGGCGAGGCCGTGGAGCGGCCCAACGGCGAGACGGGCGTCCAGTTCTTCACGCTGCCGATCCTCTCGACGCGGATGTCGTTCGTCCTCGACTTATCGGGTTCGATGCGCGATCCCGCGCCGCCGGTCCCGGGCCGGCCCGCGGAGTCGAAGCTCGACCTCGCGAAGCGCGAGATGGGCCGGACGATCGCGCAGATCCCCGAGGCCGTGTGGTTCAACCTGCTTTTCCTCGGCTGCGACCAGGAGGGGCGGTACGCGAAGGAGCGGATGGCGTGGAAGCGGACGCTGCAGCCGGCGACGCCGCGGGGGCGCGCCGAGGCCGCGGCGTTCCTGAACCGGCAGGAGGGGCACGGGTGGACGAACATCTGGGACGGGATCGAGCTCGCGTTCGAGGACGAGGCGGTCGACACGATCTACCTCTATACCGACGGCGGCTGCTCGCGCGGCGTCTTCGTCGCGACGGACGACATCTTCGACGAGCTGAGGAAGATGAACCGGTTCCGCAAGATCATGATCCACACGGTCGAAGTGGCGGGAGAAAAGAAGAACACGGCGGACAATATCAAGCTGCTCAAGGGAGTAGCGGAGCAAACGAAGGGAATGTATCGACTGGCGAAGTGAAGTCGCGGGTCACGAGTCGAGGGTCGAGGGTCGAAAAAAGAAGTCACGGGTCGTCCGTCCCGAGTCCCGAGTCGAAATCCGAGGAGTCGCGAGTCGGGAGTCGCCGCGCATGAGAATCAATCGCGTTGAAGAAGTCGAGGCGTGGAAGACCGCGAGGGAACTCACGCGGATGATCTACCGGATTTCCGACGAGTACGGGTTTGACGCCGACCACAACCTTCGCCGCCAGGTGCGGCAGGCCGCGACCTCGACCATGGCCAACATTGCGGAGGGATTTGAATCGGGGACCGATCGCGAGTTCACGCGCTTCCTCCGGATCGCCAAGCGATCGGCGGCGGAGGTCCAGTCCCACCTTCATGTGGCCATCGACTGCGGCTACCTCCGAAAGGAAGCGTTCGAGGCCGCCTACGCCAAATGTGAAGCGACCAAGCGCCTGATCGGAGGATTCATCCGGTACCTCGGGAAACGCCGGAGGAAAGCATCCCCTCTTGAGCCTCCAATCGGATCGTGACTCGTGACACGTGACGGATGACCCGCGACTTCTCTAGGCGACCCTTGACCCTTGACACTCGACTCGCGACCGTCGGTCTCGTCTCGGTTCTATTCATCACCTGTTTCCAGTCCGAACCTCCTTCCGTTCCCAAATCACCGTTTCGCGTTGTGATTCTCCATACGGCCGATCTGCATGGTCAAGTCGATCGCCTTCCGTCACTGGCTTCATTCATCGAGTCGGAGCGCCGCAAGTCGGAGGTCTCGGGGGTTCGAGTCCTGCACGTGGATTCGGGCGACTTCTTTCAGGGCACTCCTGAAGGCGATCTCACGCGGGGCCGCGCCGTGCTGGAGGCGCTCAACGCGATGCGCTGCGACGCGCTGGTGCCGGGCAATCACGACTTCGACTTCGGCCCCGGGGTGACCGAGGAGCTGGCCGGCGCCGCGCGGTTCCCGTTCCTCGCCGCCAACCTCCGGCGGAGCGGCGGCCGGGGCCCGCCTCCGTGGGTCCGGCCGTCGCTTCACCGGCCCGAGCTGCGCCTCGAGCTCGTCGGGCTCGTGACCTCGGAGATGGAGAAACTCTCGTCGCGCCGCGCGCGGGAGGGGCTCGAGTTCGCGCCCGAGGCGGGGGCCCTCGCGGCCCATGCGTGGGCGCC
>DASXTT010000167.1:0-9068 GCA_036505255.1 Planctomycetota bacterium
CATGCCCGGCGGCACGGGTACGCGCGGTCGGCCCCGGTGGAGGTCGTGAGCGTCTCCGTCCGGCGCGTGGTGGCGAGACTCAAGCCCCGGTTCGAGCGGCTCCCGCGAGGAGGAAGGCGCTGGCCCGCGGGGACGATATCCCGTGAAGGCTTGCGCGCGGGAGACAGGCTCCTGGGTGCGTCGGTCGTGATGGAGGACAACGCGACGACGTTCATCAAGGACGGATGGGCGGGCCGGGTCGACGCGTGGGGCAACCTGGATCTGAGGCCGGCATGAGCTACCTGTTGCGGCTCGACGTCTTCCGCAGTCTCTTCGCCTCCGTCGCGGACGAAATGGGGACGACCCTCGGGCGCGCCTCCAGTTCCGTCAACATCAAGGAGCGGCGCGACTTTTCGTGCGCGGTATTCGACGCGGCGGGGCGGATGATCTCCCAGGCGCTCCACATTCCCGTGCACCTCGGCTCGATGCCGCTGTCGGTGGCGGCCGCGCTCCGCGAGGTGCGTTTCGCGCCCGGGGACGTCGCGATCCTGAACGATCCCTTCCGGGGCGGGACCCACCTGCCCGACGTCACCCTCGTGCACCCGGTCTTCCTGTCGGGCCGCCTCCGCTTCCTCACCGCGTGCCGGGCCCACTACTCGGACATCGGCGGCATGTCCCCCGGGTCGATGCCGCTCTCCACCGACCTCTGGCAGGAGGGGCTCGTGCTTCCGCCGATGAAACTCGATTCTTCCGTGCGCCGGCTCCTCCTCGCGAACGTACGTCAGCCGCGGGAGGTGGAGGGCGACCTCGAGGCGCAGATCGGGTCGTGCGTCACCGGCCGGAAGAGACTCGAGGCGCTGGTCGCGCGCTACGGGACCGCCGAACTCCTCCGGCGCGCCCGCCAGCTCCAGGACCACGCGCGCCGATGCATGGAGGCCGCCGTCCGGCGGATTCCGCCGGGTCGCCACCGATTCGAGGATTTCCTCGACGGGGGCGCGCGGATCCGGGTCGCCGTGGAGCGCCGGGGGCGGCGCGTCACGGTCGATTTCACGGGCTCTTCGCCGCAGGAGGGGGGCAACGCGAACGCCGTCTTCGCGGTGACCGCCTCGGCCGTGCTCTACGTGTTCCGGTGCCTCGTCCCCGAGGAGATCCCGCTCAACGCCGGGGCCGCGGCGCCCATCCGGATCATCGCGCCGGAGGGGACGATCGTGAACGCCTGCCCGCCCGCCGCGGTGGCCGCGGGGAATGTCGAGACGTCGCAGAGGATCGTCGACGCGCTCCTCGGCGCGCTGGCCCGGGCTCTTCCCGGGCGTCTCCCGGCGGCGAGCCAGGGGACGATGAACAACATCGCGTTCGGCGGGGAAGGCTTCGCGTACTACGAGACGCTGGCGGGCGGGATGGGGGCGCGGCGTGGCGCGGACGGCCCCTCGGGCGTCCACTCGCACATGACCAACACCCTGAACACTCCGATCGAGGCGCTCGAGCGGGCATATCCGGTGCGGGTCGTCCGGTACGGTCTCCGGCGGGGGAGCGGAGGTCGCGGCCGGTGGCGAGGGGGCGACGGGCTGGTGCGTGAATACGAATTCCTCGAGGCCGCGCAAGTCACGATCCTGGCGGAGCGCCGGACGAGATCGCCGTGGGGCCTGGCCGGGGGAGGATTCGGGAAATCCGGGGTCGAGCGGCTCAACGGAAGGCGTCTCCCGGGTCACGCGGCCTTCCCGGTCAAACCCGGCGACCGGTTGAGGATCGAAACTCCGGGTGGCGGCGGGTACGGGACTCGGGCTTGACCGCCTACTTGCCGAGGTGGACGAAGACTCCGCCGGAAGACTCCGCGATCCGGCGGAAGAGCGAGAGGGATTTCTGCTTGATGGGGTCCTCGTTTTTCGCGCCGGCGTCCGTGTCCCCGAGGATGATCGTGTTCACGACCACCTTGCGGACCGTGTTGATCTTCTTGAACTCCGAGAAGAACGCGTTCTCGTCGAAGTCGCCGTACGGCGGCGTCGGGATCGAGAACCGGCCGTTGTTGTGGTTGCCGTCCGTCATCAGGAAGAAAGTGTCCGGCCCGTTGGTTTGGGCGATGTAGTTCCCCTTCTTGTCGAAGATGATCACCTCCGGCTTCGTCGGCTCCGACACGTAGCGGAAGGCGCCCTCGAGGGCGTCCCAGATGTTCGTGCCGCCGCTCGGGGAGATGCGGTCGACGTCGTGGATGCACTCGAACTTGTTCAGCCAGTTCGCCTGGACGAGGGCGTTCCTCCACGGGGCCGGGTTGGCCTCGTAGAAGATGACCGTGAACTGCACCCGCGGGTCGAGGTTGTAGATCGTGTTGATGAACTCCTTCTTCAGGGCGTCCATCCGCTTCTCGACCTTGCGGTCGTCCCACTTCTTCTTGATGTCGGCCGACTTCTTTTTCGCGATCTCCTCGGCGGGCGGGAGCTTCTCCTCCTCCCCCGTGGCGGTGTCCGGCCCCTTCTTGGGCGGATCGCCCTTCTTCTTGGGCAGGGCGTTGTCCGAGCAGGGGAAGTCCATCGAGCCGGTGCGGTCGAGGATGAAGACGATGCGGGTCGATTTCGTCTTGAGGCCGAAGAATTCGGTCGGCGTGGCGGTGGTGCCGCCGCCCTCTCCCGGGCGCTTGCCCGCCCTGCGCTCCGTCAGCGCGCCCTTCCACCAGTTGGGATCGTCCGTCTTCGGTTCCTTGAGCCCGAGGATGGCGCCGAGAGCCTGCATGAGGTCGACCTTGAGCCGCCCGTCCTCCGGCCCGCACTTCGTGAGGGCCTCGAGGAGGCCGTCCGCGTGTCCCGCGCAACGGTCGACGCGAAGGGCCGCGACGGCCCCGACGCGGACCTCCCACGAGCGCTTCGGATCGGCCGCGGCCTTCAGGAGCTGGGCGACGACGGGCGCGACGCCCTCGCGGGCCGCGCCGAGTTCCTCCGCCGCCTTCGAGTATTTCGTCACGCTCTCGTCGAGCGTCATCACGAGCGGTTCGAGTTTCTTCCTGGCGGCCTCCACCGTGATCCCGGCCGCCGTCCCCCGGATGAGCTCCATCACCTTCGCGACGGCGTCCTTCTTCGCGAAACCGGTGACCAGCCCGTCGAGCAGGTTGGGCAGATCCTCGCACTGGGTCTTGAAGAAGGCCGCGGGCTTCTCCTCCAGCGCCCTGGCGCTCGCGGCGAGCACCTGGTCGGCCTGGGCCTTCAGATCGTTGATCTGGGCCGTCAGCGCCTCGACCCGGGTCCCGACCTCGAGCCGGTGATGTTCGATGAGCCCGTCGATCGCCCCGATCTGGAGGCGCGTCTCCTTGTCGTCGACCAGCTCGGTGAGGGCCTTGATCGCCTCGCCCTTCTGGACCCCCAGGGTGCGGCAGAGGATGACGCGGTACCGCACGTTGGATTTGGCGCCGCGGACCTGGGCCACCAGGATGTCGACGGCCGCCTTGCTCTTGACCTTTTGCAAGGCGGTCTCGCACGCCTCGAGAATGCGGCCGTCGATCTTCTCCTCTTTCTTGCCGTCCGGAGCGTCGTCCTTCAGTTCTTCCAGGAGAATGTTCAGAAGGATTCCGGCGGTCTTCTCGTCCCGTTTCTCGTAGGTGGCTTCGCCGAACTGGAGGATGGCCTGGACGTAGGCGCCGGGGTTCTGACCCTTTTTCTGTTTCGTCTGAGAGAGTTTCAGGTAGGCGGCTTGCCAATCGGGTTCGTCTCCGGAGGCGGCGGCCGACCCGCCGGCCATGAGCGCGACGGCCAGGAAGGCCGCGGACACTCTTCCGATCCTCGTCTTCATCGTCGCTCCGTGGAAGTGATGAGGCCTCAAGGCCTCATGGTACATCAGGTGACACGCCGGGTCCGATGAAAAGTTCCTCGTGGGGCGGGGGGAGCGGGCGCCCGGTCAGAATCCCTTCGGAGGTCCGATCGCGGAGAAGTTCTGCGTCCCCACCCGTCCGACGTACCCGTAGCCCATGCAGTTCCAGTGTTCGTTCAGCCCGTTCCGGTGATGGTCGCTCGCGCGGTACCAGCCCCGCGTCCAGATTTCGGCGGGGGAGGAGTAGCCGATCGCCACGTTTTCCGCCACGCCGGCGCTGAACCCCTCGGCCCTCGCGCGCGACTGCGGATCGCCGTCCGACCCGACGTGCCAGATCTTCCCCGCCCGGTCGCAGGCGCCGCTGTGCTTCTTGGTGGCCCGGCAGAGCCGCGCGTCCAGGAAGACGCGCCGTCGCCCCATCATCTCGCGGTAGTCGTTCACTGTCTTGGCGTGCTCGATCTCGTCCCGCGTCACGCCCGCGTCCTTGAGCCCCTCGTTGTAGCGGTCCACGCGGCGGTTCCAGTCGTAGTCCGACCGCTCGCCGCCGTTGACGCAGAACGACTTGACGCTCAGGACCTCGTTCAGGTTGTTCCGGACCTCGTCGAGGGCGGAGAGGTCCGGGGCGGGATCCGACTCCTCCCCGAAGGCGGCGAGGTACCGCTCGCTGATGACGCGGAGCTCCTCGATGTCCCGCTCGATCGCGCGGCAGTTCTCGAAGATGATTCGGCCCGGCTTCTCCCAGAGTTCCCGCACGCGTTCGACCAGCTCGTCGACCTTGTCCTGTCCGTTGGCCTTGTCGCCCTGGGCCCACCGGGGGTCGTCCTCGGGCAGGTAGATCTTGGGGTCGTAGATCACCTTCAGCGCCTCTTCCCGGCGCTCGTTCAGCGCCAGCTTCAGCGTGCGGAGGGGCGCCAGGCCGGCCGCGGCCTTTGCTTTCTTCGACACCTCCTCGAGGCGTATGCGCTTCAGTTCCTTGAGGGCCGCGACGGCGTCGACGCGGATTTTCTCGCGGGGCTGGTCGGCGAGGCCCGCCTGGAGGTAGACGAGCCGGAGCTTGTCGAAGGCTTCCTCGCGCCGGCGCGCGTCGCTCCCGGTGAGAAGGGCCTTGATGTGCCGGGCCGCCTCGTCGACCGCGGTCCGGTTCGCGCGCTGGACCTTGTCCTCCCACCCGGCCTTGGCGTCATAGGTGAAGCCACCGTCGGGCACGGCGCGAAGCCCCCGGAGCCGGGCCAGCGTCTCGTCGATCTTCGCCTGGCGCTGCTTCCGGTCGCCGGGGACGCCGAGGTATCTCCAGAGGAAGCGATCGCCGGGGCCCGTCAGCCCGGCCGCGTAGGCGTATTCGGCGCCCACCACGAAGTCCTCGCCGTGGAACGCGTCGTTCGCCATGGCGACGAGGAGCTCGACGGAGAGTCCCGCCCACGCGATGGTGGCCCCGCCCACGGTGAGTCCCGTGGCCGACGCGGCCGTGGGCGTGCCGCTGATGCCGGCCGGGAATTCGTACTTGTGCTTCGCGAGGCGGTCCTGGTTCACCCGCTCGCAGAAGCGGGCGAGGAAGGGGCTGAGCGGCGGGCCCGCGGGGGCCGGGGTTCCCGGAGCGGACGGGGGCGCCACCGGCTGGGGATTCGTGATCTTCCGGAAGGCCTCCTCCACCCGGACCCGGGCTTCCTGGTCCTCGCGACGTTGACGCGCCTCGTCCGCCCGGGCGAGCTCCGCCAGCGTATCGGGCCGGCCCGCCACCCGCCCGTGCCGGTCGGTGCCCTGGAATCGCGGAGCCTGCTGGGCGAACCAGCGGGACGCCTCCGAGAATCTTCGAGCCTCCACGAGGACGGCGCCCTGCTCCTCGACCGCGGACAGGTCGGTGTCGATCCGGTCCAGGGTTCCGAGGGTGAGATCCCGAAGGGCATCCTCGAGCGGCGGATCCGGGTGGAAACGGCCGATGGTCTCGAGGGCGGCCCCGTAGCGACGTGCCGTCATCTCCGAATCAACCCTGGCTTGCAGGGCGGCGAAGGCCGTCGCGGCTTCGTCGGCGCGGCGTAGGACGAGCGCGGAGGCGAGCTTGTCTAACGGGGATTCCTGGCCGCTCCACGCCGAATTCCATCGGATCCCCGCGGCGTAGGCCTCGGCGATCAATTCGTCGGTGACGGTCGTCGCGCGGCGGACCTGTTCCTGGAGCGCGGCCAGGGCCCGGCGCGCCTCCTCGAGGGCCTTGTTGGATTGGGGCGCCGGTGCGCGCGCCACCCGGGTCGGCGGCTTCGCCCTGGACGCCGCGCGGACGAAGATGAAGACTCCGGCCCCGGCGGCCGCGACGAGGAAGACCAGGGCCAGGACCTTGACCGGCCGGAAGCGGGAGGCGGGGGCGTCGGTCATCTCGCGGAGGCCCCGGCTCGAACGGCTCTCAACCGGGCCGGGGGCTCAGGGGGGGAACTCCCTCCGACCAGGCCGCCGATGCCTCGTCCGCCGACCCGGAGGAGGTCGGGAATAATGATCAGGGCGGCCACGGCGGCGGCGGTCCAGCGCGCCTCGGCGGCGGGCACGGCGAGCCGGAAGGGGACGAAGAAGAACGGCAGCAGGGTGATCATGAGGCGCTGGCCGTCGCGGGCGAGGAACATCCGGATGGCCCGACTGCGGAATACGAGGGCGGTGCCGCCGGTCCCGACCTCGCTGAGGTACTTGTCCGCCAGGATGAGGGCGGAGTTCAGCTGCAGCAGGGCCATGGACCAGAAGATGAAGGTCAGCGAGAGCCGGTCCAGCGTGCAGAGGATGAGGAGCGCCACGAGGCCGCCGATCTTCACCGGGTCCCGGAAGAAATAGCCGTCGCTCAGGGTGCGCGACGCCGAGGCGAGATCCGAAGGGAGGAGGGCCCGGCAGACGCGCACGTCCGGAAGGAGTCCGACGCCGAGCGCGAGGAGGCCGAGGGCGAGGACGAGCTGGGGCGGCCCGAAGAAGCGCAGCAGCAGCATGGCGCCCACGAGGGTGCACACGCTCGTGTTGGTCCAGTCGGCGGCCAGCGTCGAGGCGAGCACGGCGGAGCGCCCGCGCCGTCCCCACCGCAGGGACCAGCCCCGGCCGATGATGCCGACGATCATGGCGATGCCGTTGGCCTGGGAGATCGCGACGGCCGCGATCGCAAGCCAGAGGGGGGGCCCGGGAATGGCCATGAGGAGGACCGCGCACGCCATGGCGATCATGCGGATCGGATCGCGGAAAAAGTAGCGGGCGGCGGGCAGGGAGGGAGCGACCCGGTCGGGCGCTGATTTCAGCATGAGACTCCCCTCGGAGATTCCCTGATATCTAAGACGCCGGAGGAGGCCCGGTTACGGCGGATTCCACGCGGCCTTCCCCTGTTCAGTCTACAACGGGTCCGGAAGCCGCCATCGGGGATTCTTACGGGACGAGATGCGGCTGGGCCAGGACCCTGAGCTGGGTGCGCACCTCGTCGGGATCGGTCGTGGGGCTGGCGGCGCGGTCCAGGATGGGCCCGAGGGTGGGATCCGGATTCGGCGCCGCTTCCGCGAGCTTCGACGCCGCCCGGGCAGCCGCGCGCGCCGCTTCGCGCCGGCGGTCGTCCTTCCTGGCCTGCGCGATGAGGCGCTCCAGGATGAGGGTCGTCGACACCTTGATCTCGGCGGAAATGATCTCGTCGATCTTCGCCAGGGTCTTGCGGAGGGATTCGATCGTCAACGCGTCGTCCATGAAGAGTTTCTTGCGGGTGCGCGGGGGATCGTTGGCCGCCTGCTTCGGTCCCGGGCCTTCGCCCCAGACCTGCGCGTTGCGGATCTGGAACAGGACGTCCCGGAGAACGTGGACCGTCCCCGTGAGGTCTGTTTCGCCCTCCAGCTCCCGGAGCTTCCCCTCCACGGCATTGACGCGCTTCGTGTAATCCTCGCGCTCCTGGGGCGTCCCGCCGCGCCGTTCGGCGAGGCGTTCGACTTCCTCGAGAAATTCCGAGCCCTTCTTCTTGATTTCCTCGAGCGTGTTGATGTCCGCGATGGACCGGGTGAAGAGCGGCTCGATCGGGCCCAGGGCCGCGCGTTCGGTGTAAAGGACGGCGTCGTCCGTCGCCAGGGAGATTCCATACCGGCCGGGAGCGCCCGCGGACAGGGTGCCGTCGAACCACTTGTTCTTCACGGTCACGACGGCGCGAAGGTAGGCCTGGTCGGACAGGGTCTCGATGAAGCGCGAGAGGTTGGGATCCCACCGGCGCTCCACCCGGCGGGCGCGGAGGCCCAACTCCGCCCCGTCCTCGATGGCGGCCGGTCCCGAGATGGGCCAGGATTTCGGGGTCGGATCTCCGGGGATGATCTGCGGCGCCGGGTCCTGAGCCAGAAAACCCGCGAGGAGGAGGCCGGCCAGCGCGCGGGTCACGGCTTCCATTCCTCCCTGTTGTAATAGATGATGTCGACGCCCTCGGAATGGAAGAAGAGCACGTCGTCGATCACCGGGGTGGCGCGAAGAATGGTCCCGCCGTTGGCGTCGGGCATGCTCACCTTCAGGCGATACTGGAGGACCTCGCCTCTCTTCACGGCGACGCCGGTGACGGCCGTGCCGCCGTCATCCGTCAGGTATTCGCCGACCTCGTTGCCGTCGATCAGGAAGATCAGCTTCACCTCGACCTTGGTTTCCGCGGGCCGGGTATTCCACGTCTCGGGGAAGTGATCGTAGGCGATCGGCTTGCCCTTGTGGTCCACCGCCTCGGGGTACCACGTCCAGAACGCGGAAAGGATCTGGCGCTGGTCGGTATCCACCGACGCGGGCGACGGGGCGACGGTCTGCGTCCGGTGCTTGTCTCCGGTGTCGCGCCGCACCGGGGGACGGACGGCGGTGGGGTCGGCCAGGCGCCGGCCCCTCGTGACGTTCTCGAGGATCGGGTGGGAGGTGAAGACGCCCTCCAGGCCGAATCGGGGGACGTGGTACCGGCCCATCTCGTACAGCTGTTTCACCGTGCTGGGCTCGCCCTGGAGCGCGTCGTGGGACCACATGTAGAACTCGTCCACCGTGGCGTCGGCCGACCAGTTCCGGGGTCCCATGGCGGAGGAGGGTTCGCCGATGCGGAAGATCGCCCCCTCCTGGGTCCAGTCGCTCGCGTCGGACTCGCCCGGGTGGACGAAAATATTGCCCATGTGCGGGGGAGCCTCGCCGTTGACCAAGATCTCGGTCGACTGGCCGCCGGTCGCCATGTTCCAGCGGTAGGCGACATGGACCCATTCGTGGTGACGGAGCACGTCCTTGTTTTCCGAATCGGCGTGAGTCCGATGGTTGAGGGAAGGGGTCATCGTGCCGACCCCGCCGCCCCAGCC
>DASXTT010000168.1:0-2363 GCA_036505255.1 Planctomycetota bacterium
CGCGGAGGCATCGGCCAGGGCGTCAACAACACCGCCGCCGATCCCGACCAGGGCAAGGAAATCGAAGCGACCGGCGGATGGTTCCAGCTCGGATACCAGGCGATGCCCTCGTGGAAGGTCTACATCGGCTATTCGTTCGACAATCCCGAGGACGGCCTCCCCGCCGCGGGCGCCCGCGATAAGAACACGGTCGTCTACCTCGCCAACCGGCTCACGTTCGGACCCGTCACTTTCGGCATCGACTACCTGAACTGGACCACGGAGTGGACCGGCGCGGGAGCGAAGGACGGCACCGACAACCGGTTCAACTTCTTCGCCCAGTACAATTTCTGAACGGAGATCCCGAAGGGCCCCTCGACCGGGCCGGGGCGGCCGCCCCGCGGCCGCCGCGGAAAAATTGCGGAAATAGCGTCGTGGGCCCGCCTCTCCGTCGTAGATAATGGCTGAGGATTCAATTGGAGGAGGTGCCATGAGAAGGATCGCGATGGCTTCGCTGGCCGCCGCCTTCCTGTGCGGCCTCACGCGGGCCCAGGACATGGGCGGCGGGATGGAGTCCAAGCCGCAGGACAAGGCGTGCGACGTCTCCAAGGTGGAGGCGCGGGACTACTGCGCCACGTGCAAGGCGTGGCCGGCCTCCGACCAGATCGAGAAGGGGAACTGCAAGACCTGCAAGGGCAAGGTCGAGAAGGCCGAGACGTGCGTCAAGGTGTGCTTCGTCTGCCCGAAGATGCACCGCGGCGGGACGAAGCACCACTCGAAGGCGTGCTGCGACGCCAAGGGGTGCTGCACGGAGACGCCGATCCTGGCCCTCGTGGGGTACAAGTGCGACGCGTGCGCCGCGAAGGCCCGCAAGGAGACCGACGTCAAGCACGCCACCGAAAACTGCGCGGGCAAGATCGTCAAGACCTGCGAGCAGTCCGGCAAGTTCCCCCATGGAGGCGAGGAGGAGAAGTAGTTCCCCGACGCGGAATCCAGAGCGCCCCGGCCCCCGGTCGGGGCGCTTTTTTTTCGGCCCGGCCCGCCGCGCGGAGGTGGCGGGAGCGCGGCCGTTTCCTCTAGGATGGCGCCATGGCGGATTCGAAACGTCTGACCGACTACACGACCTGCGGCGGCTGAGCCTCGAAACTGGGGCCTCATGAGTTGCATGAGGCGCTCGACGGCCTGAAGATCTGGCAGTCGCCCGAGGTGATCGAGGGGATCGACACCTTCGACGACGCCGGGATCTACCGCGTCGCCGACGGCACGGCGCTCGTCCAGACCGTCGATTTTTTCACGCCGGTCGTCGACGACCCGTACGCCTTCGGCCAGGTCGCCACGGCGAATGCCCTCTCGGACGTCTACGCGATGGGCGGCCGGCCCGTGACGGCCCTGAACATCCTCTGCGTCCCGGCCGGGGACCTCCCCCTCGAGGACCTCCACCGGATCCTCCAGGGCGGCGCGGACAAGCTGAAGGAGGCGGAGTGCTCCCTCCTCGGCGGCCACACGGTCATCGACAAGGAGCTCAAGTTCGGATGCTCGATCACGGGGCTCATCGACCCCGGGCAGGTCTGGTCGAACGCGGGAGCGAAGGTCGGACACCGGCTCGTCCTGACCAAGTTCCTGGGGACGGGAATCCTGTGCAGCGCCCTGAAGCAGGGCAAGCTCGACCCGGCGACGACCGCCGAGGTGACCCGGAGCATGGCGACGCTCAACCGCGGAGCGTGCGAGGCGGCGCGGAAGATCGGTGGGATTTCGGCGGCGACGGACGTCACGGGATTCGGCCTCGCCGGCCACGCGGGCCAGATGGCCAAGGCGAGCGGCGTCACGATCCGGCTCGACAGCGCCGCACTGCCCATCTTTCCGCAGGCGATCACCCTGGCCAAGGGCGGGTTGAAGACCCGGGGGGACAAAACGAACCGCGCCTTCCTCAAGGGTCGCTGGGAAACCGCGAAAAGCGTCGCGCCGGTGCTCGAGGACTTGTGCTTCGACCCTCAAACCTCCGGCGGACTTCTCCTGGTGGTCGCTCCGGACCGCGTCGACGCGCTCGTCGCGGCCCTCAAGTCCGCGAACACCCCTTCCGCCGCCGTCGTCGGCGAAGTCCTCCCGCGCGCCGGGTCGCTCGATTTGAAGATCGCCTGAGTTCCCGCCGCCCGGATGCGGGATGCGGTCTTCAAACCTTGGGAATGACGATCTTCCGCTTCTTCGCGAATGCCCGGGCTTCCTCGTAGCCGGCGTCCGCGTGGCGGACGACGCCGATGCCGGGGTCGTTGGTGAGCACGCGCGCGATCTTCTCCGACGCGAGCTTCGTCCCGTCGCAGCAGACGACCATCCCCGCGTGGATCGAGTAGCCGATCCCCACCCCGCCGCCGTGGTGGACGCTCGTC
>DASXTT010000169.1:0-4546 GCA_036505255.1 Planctomycetota bacterium
CGGAACCGGTCGGATGCCGGCCGAGCGTGTTGCCGTTGAAGGCCACCTCGATCCAGTCGTTCGGCCCTCCGGCGTGCAGGCCCGGGTCGATGTCGATCGTGCCGGGCTCCTTGCCTCCCCCCGAAAAGGTCTGGCCGAGGATGAAGTTGCGGTACTTCCACGCCCCGTAGCCCGGCGGATTCGCCGGATCCAGCTCCACCCCGGGATCCTTTCCGCAGGCGGCCGCCAGCACGAGGAGGACCGCGGCCGCGCGCCTTCGCCACGCCGAAGCCGCTCCGGCGGCGGAGGCGGGCTTCACTGGAGCTTCCCCAGGATGTCCCGCGAGATGACGATGCGCTGGATCTCGCTCGTGCCCTCGCCGATCTCGCAGAGCTTGGCGTCCCGGTAGGCGCGCTCCACCTGGTACTCGGTCATGTAGCCGTAGCCCCCGAGGACTTGGATGGCCTCGCGCAGGACCCGCATCGCCATCTCCGACGCGTAAAGCTTGGCCATGGAGGCCTCGAGCCGGAAGGGGCGGCCCGCGTCCTTGAGCCTCGCCGCGTGGTAGATCAGGTGCCGCGCCGCCTGGATCTGGACGGCCATGTCGGCGATCTTGAAGGCGACCGCCTGGTGCATGCCGATCGGCTTGTCGAAAGCGCGCCGCTCGCGCGCGTATTTCACGGCCCGCTCGTACCCGCCCTCGGCCAGGCCGAGCGCGAGGGCGCCGATGCCGATCCGGCCCCCGTCGAGGATCTTCATGAAGTAGGTGAACCCCTGGCCCCGCTCGCCGAGAAGGTTCTCGTCGGGCACGGTGACGTCGTCGAAGTTGACGATGCAGGTGTCCGACGCGCGGACGCCGAGCTTGTCCTCCTTCTTGGCGACGGAGATTCCCTTCCAGGAGCGCTCGAGGATGAAGGCGCTGATGCGCCGGTGCTTGTCGGCCTCGCGGTCCGTCACGGCCGTGACGACGTAGGTGCCCGCGACGCTCGCGTTCGTCATGAACATCTTGGTGCCCTGGATCCGCCAGCCGCCGGAGACCTTCGTCGCCTGCGTGGCGGTCGCGGCCGAGTCGGAGCCGGCTTGGGGTTCCGTGAGGCCGTAGGCCCCGATGACCTCGCCGCGGGCATTCGGGGGCACGTACTTCCGCTTCTGCGCCTCGCTCCCGAATTCGACGATGGGCATCGTGCCGAGCGAGGTGTGGGCGGCCAGGGTGAGGGCCGTCGACCCGCAGGCTTTCGAGATCTCCTCGACGGCGAGGATCTGCGAAAGCGTGTCCGCCCCCGCGCCGCCGTACTCCTCGGGAACCGGAATGCCGGTCAGGCCCAGCTCCGCCATCTCCTTGAAGTTCTGCATCGGGAACTGGCCGGTGCGGTCCAGCTCCTCCGCGCGCGGGGCGAGCTTCTCCTGCGCGAATTCCCGCACGGTGTCGCGGAGCATTTTCTGGGTGTCGGTCAGCTCGAAGGGATCGACGAGGGTGAGGGCATCCATGACCGGATTAGACAGCTTCAAGCTTCATGCTTCAAGCTTCACGCCGGACGGCCGCGACTGTTGATCGTTCCTCGCGCGGCTGATACCGTAGCGGCTCCACATGACCCGATTCGCGAAGCGGATGGACAAGATCGAGGTTTCCGGGATCCGCCGGATTTTCGACCTCGTCCAGGGGATGAGCGACGCCGCCGACTTCTCCCTCGGCCAGCCCGACTTCGCCCCCCCCGAGCGGGTCCAGAAGGCGGCGATCGACGCCATCCGGAGCGGGAAGAACAAGTACACCGTGACGCAGGGTCTTCCAGCCCTCGTGGAGCATCTCCGGGCGTACCTCGCGCGCACCGCGGGGCTCCGGAAGGACGGCGGGGTCATCATTACGGCGGGGTCGGCCGGGGCGCTTTTTTTGGCGCTCGGCGTGCTCCTCGAGGAGGGGGAAGAGGTCATCGTCCCCGATCCCTACTTCGTTCTCTACAAGCACCTCGTCCACTTCTTCGGCGGCAAGGCGGTGATGCTCGACACCTATCCCGATTTCCGGATCCGGCCTGAGAAGCTCGAGGCGCTCATCACTCCCAGGACCCGGGCGATTCTCTTCAACAATCCCGTGAATCCGACGGGCATCGCGTATCACCGGGAGGAGGTGGCGGCGATCGCGGGGGTCGCGCACCGGCGGGGCGTCCAGCTGATCTCGGACGAGATCTACGAGGCGTTCTCGTTCGACTTTCCCCACGAGTGCGCCCTGAAGCACGATCCGGACGCGATCCTCATCGGCGGATTCTCGAAGAAGTTCGGGGTGACCGGGTGGCGGCTGGGCTACGCCGCGGGGCCGCGCGACATCATCGACAAGATGGCGATGCTCCAGCAGTTCACGTTCGTCTGCGCCCCGTCGCCGGCCCAGGTGGCCGCGATCACGGCGCTCGATGAAGACATGTCGTCCGTCATCGGGGAGTACCGCCGGAAACGCGACCTGGTCGTCGACGGACTGAAGGACCGCTTCGAGATCGTCCCGCCGCAGGGGGCGTTCTACGTCTTTCCGAAGTGCCCCTGGGGGGACGACGAGACGTTTGTGAAGCAGGCGATCGAGTCGCGCTGCCTCGTCGTTCCCGGCGGCGCCTGCTCCGAGCGCAAGACGCACTTTCGCATTTCGTACGCCCAGCCCGAATCGGAACTCCGCCGGGGCATCGACATCCTCAACAAGATCGCCCGCCGATGACCGGCCGCGTCACCCTCACCCACCGGTTTCGCGATCCGATTCGACTGCGGCGCCATGCCTTTCTCCGGGGAAGCCTGCGGGAGGCGGCGCGCCGGAGCGTGGCCCTGGTGACGCTCCTGACCGACCGGGTGGACCGCTCCATCCTCGAAGCGGGGAAGGGGTTGCGGATCGTGGCGAACGTGGCCGCGGGCGTCGACAACATCGACGTGCCGGCGGCGACGCGGCTCGGGATCCTTGTGACGAACACGCCGGGCGTCCTCACCGACGCGACGGCCGATCTGACGTGGGCGCTCATTCTCGCCGTGGCGCGTCGGGTCGTGGAGGGGGACGCGCTCGTGCGGGCCGGAAAATTCCGCGGCTGGAATCTCGACCTCCTGCGCGGGGTGGATCTCCGGGGGAAGACCCTGGGCATCATCGGAGCGGGCCGTATCGGAAAGGCCGTAGCGCGTCGCGCGCGTGGATTCGGTGCCAAGGCGCTCCTTCACTCGCGCCGGTCGGGGATTCCATTGCGGCGACTCCTGGCGGCGTCGGATTTCGTGTCTATCCATTGCCCCCTGACGCCGGAGACGTATCACCTGATCGGGCGGCGCGAGCTCGGGCTCATGAAGCGGACGGCGATCCTCATCAACACGGCGCGCGGCCCGATCGTGGACGAGAACGCGTTGATCCAAGCCCTGAGGCGCGGCCGGATCGCGGGCGCGGGGCTCGATGTCTACGAACGGGAGCCGATCGTGCCCGCGGCGCTCCGGCGGCTGAAGAACGTCGTCCTGCTTCCGCATGTTGGAAGCGCCACGGTCGAAACGCGGCGGCGAATGCTCGACATGGCCGTCGCGAATGTGAAAGCCGCGCTTGCCGGCGGGCGGCCGCCGAACCTGGTGAATCCGGAGGCTTGGCCCAGCCGCCGCCGGTAGCGGGTCGCCCGCAATTCCGTCATAATCTTCCGGATCATGCGCGAGTTTGAACTCGTCTCGAAAATGAAACCGGCGGGGGACCAGCCCGCGGCGATCGAGGCCCTCACCCGGCGCGTCCGGGAGGGACGGCGTTTCAATACGTTGCTGGGCGTCACCGGCTCCGGCAAGACCTTCACGCTCGCCAACGTGATCGCGGAGGTGAAGAAGCCCACCCTCGTGGTCACCCACAACAAGACCTTGGCCGCGCAGCTCTATTCGGAGTTCAAGGAGCTCTTTCCGAACAACGCCGTTCACTACTTCGTCAGCTACTACGACTACTACCAGCCCGAGGCCTACATCCCGCAGCGCGACATCTACATCGAGAAGGATTCGGATATCAACGACGACATCGACCGCCTGCGCCTCGCCGCGACGAGCGCGCTTCTCTGGCGTCGCGACGTCATCATCGTGGCGAGCGTCTCGTGCATCTACGGGCTGGGCTCGCCCGAGGACTACAAGGGGATGGTGGTGCCGGTGGCCGTGGGCCGGAAAATCGACCGGCCCTCGTTCGTCCGCGCGCTCATCGACATCCAGTACGAGCGGAACGACGTCGCCTTCACCCGGGGCAAGTTCCGGATCCGCGGCGAGACGATCGACGTCCATCCTTCGTACGAGGAGACCGCCCTGCGGATCCAATTCGACGGCGACATCATCGAGCGGATCTCCGTCATCCATCCGCTCACGGGGGTCTCGTCGGGCGACGTGCCCGAGATGACAATCTACCCGGCCAAGCACTTCGTCATGCCGGAGGACAAGATCGAGGCCGCGCTCCAGGGCATCGAGGATGAGCTTGTCGAGCGGCTGAAGTGGTTCAAGGACCAGGGGAAGCTCCTCGAGGCTCAGCGGCTCGAAGCGCGGACGCGGTACGACCTCGAGCTGCTCCGGGAGATCGGCTACTGCAAGGGGATCGAGAACTACTCGC
>DASXTT010000170.1:0-4675 GCA_036505255.1 Planctomycetota bacterium
GCTTGAGCCGGAGGACTCGATCCGCGAAGTAGAGAAACGGGCAGGTGGCGAACTTCTCCAGCGCGGTTGGAGAGATCGTCCGGCCCCGGCCGGAAACGCCGACGACGCCATCCCGCCGTCCGGGGATCCGCGCCGAATCGATTTCGCGGAGAATCTCCGCTCGCCGGCGGAAGCCCTCCGCGTCCCCTCCGAAAGCCTTGAGGGCCGCGGCCACCCGGGCCGGCCCTCCGTGGAGCGCCTCGACGAGCCCGGCCTCCTTGCGGGTCAGGAGGGGGCGCGGCGAAAATTCGAGCCGCCGGCGCGGAGGCCTTGAGACCGCCGTGCCTTCCTCCGACAGGAAGGTGGAGCGGACCTGCGCCCGACCCCGCTCATCCGACCGCTGGTATGAGAGAAGCAGACGCTCCCCGGCGGCCTCCCGGAGCAGCTCGAAGAGAAACCTCTCCTCTTCGTACCCTTTGAGCTTGAGCGGCATCCTCGGCCCCAGCCGCGCGGCGATACGGGACCTCACGGCGTCCCGCACGAAGGGATCCTCGAGGATGAAGCGCGGAAAGACGCGCTCGTTGAGCCCGAGCACCGCGAGGCGGCGGAAGGGAAGTCCGCGCGCGGCCATCGCGTCGATCACCTGGACGCCGCGGATGTTCCCGCTCCCGAGCGGCGCCCGCAGGTCGGCGAGGAGGCGCAGCGCGGTGTCGCGCCGGTCGGCCCCCGTCGCTGCTCCCGCGATGCGGCCGAGCCCGGCGAGCCGTTCGAGCGCCTCCCGAACGAGTCCGGCCGGCGGACCCGGCACGAGAAATTCATCGATCAGCCCGAGCGCCCAGGAGGCGTACTCCTCCCATGTGGGCGCCGGAGGGGGCACGGCCCGGTCGAGGAGGCGGTCGACGTCCCGGCGGAACCGCTCCACCTGCTCCGGCGGGACCGCAAGCTCGCGCTCGTCGCCCCGCTCGCCGCGCTTCCGGAGAAAGCCGCCTTTTTCGGGAAGGCGCCGCCGCCACTCCGCGGCTCCCCGGCCGATCCCGAGGACCCGGCTCAGGGCATCCCAGAGGACGGGATCTGAGGGTCCGTCATGCCGGAAATAGGGTGAGCCCAGGAGGTCCATCACGGCGTCGCGGGAAAAATCCCCGTCGGCCAGCGTGAGCAGCGCCTTGGCCGAGGAGACATAGGGGTCGCGCTCGAGGGGGCGCCACGCGCTCGAGGAAAAGGGGATCCGGTGCTCCTTGAAGACGCCCTCGACGGAGTCCGAGTAGGGCTCGATGCGCCGAGCCACGACACCGATCTCGTCGAAGGGGACCCCCTCGTCGTGCCATTCGAGGATCCGCTTCGCGCAGGCCCAGACTTCATCGCGCGGGCCGGAGGCGTGGAGCGTCTCCACGCTCGGGGAGGGTCCCGGGCCGGGATCGAGCGCCTCGTGCGTGTCGGCCAGCGGCCGGACGACCTGGACGAAAAACTCCTCGGCGAAGGCGTACTCCGGCCGCTTCACCCACGGGTAGTAGAGCCGCACGGGAAGGCGGCGCGAGACGGCGCGCAGGAGGTCGATCTGCACCTGCACCAGTTCGACGACTCCGTAGTAGAGGACCTCCTTGAACCCGGCGAGCTCCGCCGACTCGGGGGCGCGCTCGGCGGCCTTGCGAACGAGATCGGCGCGGTCCGTCCACCCCCGGCGGAGCAGTTCCGACTCGTACGCCTTCTGGAGCGCGAAAATCTCGCCCAGCTTGAGCCGGTCGTCGTCTCCGAGCTCGCCCTCCTGGAGCGCGCGGTACGCGACCTCGGGATCGACGCCCCCCTCGCGCAGATCGAGGAGGAGGTCGAGGAGGGAGCGCGCGAGCCGCGGAGCGCCCGCCGCGTGGTTCAGGTAGACGCTCCGGGGAAACTCGCGGGCGACGAGATCCGCCACCAGGCGTTCGAGGAGGAAATCGTCCTCGACGGAGGCGCCCTCCCCCGCCGCGAGCCGGGCGAAGGACATCAGGTGGTGGACGTGCAGGGCCGCGACGCCCTTCGGACAGGCGCGGAGGGCGAGCTCCTTGACACGGTTCGCGAGCCGGCTCGAGGGGGCGACAACGCAGATCGGGGCGAGGGGATCGGCCGACTTCAGCTCCTGGATCCGCCCGACCAGCGCGTCTTCGAGCGCGGGATGGAAAGGTCCGTGGGCGACATGAAGCACGCAGCGATTATAGGGAAGAGAGTGACATCGGGGGGCACAGCGTGAGCTTCCAGTTTCCAGCAACCCGTTCCCGGCTCCCGAAGCTTCGAGCTTCGAGCCCGAGGGCCGTTCACCGATCCGAGTCCGGAGTGGCCGACGCGAGGCGCACGGCCTTCAGGGCGATGGGAACATTGACTCCGAGGCCCACGAAGTCCGTGGCGAAGCTGCCCTTCAGGACCCCCGCGGAGTAGATGACCTTCAGCGGAAAATCGCCCGTTCCGATCTCCAGGCTGGCCGCCGAGACCAGGTAGTCCTCGCTTCTCCCCACGTGCTGGTTGATGCGCCCGAACGGCTTGAGGCTGAACCGGCATTCGATATCCCCGAGGGCCAGGCTCCGGTTGAATCCCCGCAGGTAGAGGTATCCGGCCATGATGCAGGGGCCCGCGACGTAGTCGACCGGCTCCCATCGCGAAGGATCGAACGCGTCCCGCCGCAACCGCTGGTCGAACGGCGCCGCGTACCGGCCCAGGTACGCCTTCCCCAGCGCGTGCGTAATGACCTTCACCTGGTCGTGATAGAAGTGCGAGGAGTCGAAATCTTCGAGCCCCTCCTCGTAGGCGATCGTGGCCAGGGGCGTCTCGTCGAAATGGGCGAAGTACTTCACCTCGCGCGCCGCGAGCACCTCCGTCAGCTCATCGAAGGGGTGTTCCATGCCTCCGACATCAACGGCCCCGATCAGCCTCGGCAGGAGGGCGCGCCGGGACTCCTCCCTCACGGAGAAGCGGCCCTCGTCGTGGCAAAGGGAGCTCGCCGTGTCGCCGGCCGCCTGCACGACAAGATCGGGGAGGCCGACGATGAAATCCAGCGGGGTAGGGGACGCGAATCCCCGCAGATCGACGCACGCCTCCAGGCAGGCTTGATGCATGCACCGATCGAACTCGGACTCCTCGAGGGGTTCGCGGTGCCGGACGGGCGGAGGGGCGGCGACGAGAGCGGCTTTCGAGGGGGAAAGTCCGGAAACGCGTCCCTCCTGCGCGCAGGCGAGCTGATCGCCCGCCAGGAGGGCGGCGATGACCGCGAAAAAAACAACCCGCGATCTCGGCCCCAGGATCATCAGGATCGGGCCTCGATAAAACCGGTGAAGGGGCATGCTACCGCCGGACCTCGAGAATCACAAGTGAATCGTGACTCGGGTTGACGCTTTGCACAATCCTTCCCCCGGGTCCAGAGATGATGTTCAATAATCCGAGCTTCGCCATCCCGACCGGCACCTGTCCCTCTCCCCTTGGGGAGGCACCGCCATGAAGGCCGTCTGTCCGAAATGCGCGAAGGAAACCCGCTTCACGCAATCGCTGCCTCCGGAGGCGTTCACCTGCCCCTCCTGCGGCCTCGAGCTCGAGGAATCCACGCTGCTCGTGGACGCGTCCTCCGTCGACGTCACCGCCGGCTCGCTCCCGACCCTGCTGGAATACCATGTCCAGGACATCATCGCCCGAGGCGCCTACGCGGTGGTCTACCGCGCGTGGACGCCGACCGGCGGGCTCGTCGCGCTCAAAGTTCTCGCCGGCAACTCCGCGCTCTCTCCCGAGGCCATCGCGCGCTTCCGGCGCGAAGCGGGCGCGACGATGATCCTGGATCATCCCAACATCGTGCGCGTCTTCGCGGCGGGCGTCACGATGCCGTGGTACTACCTCGCGATGGAGTACGTCGACGGCACGACCCTGAGGTCCGTTCTGACCGACCGGCTCATGGCGCTCGTGGATTTCGTCCGCACGATCCGCGAGGTCGCGGCCGGGCTCCAGTACGCGCACGAGCGGGGCATCGTCCACCGGGACCTGAAGCCCGAGAACATCCTGATCCGTCACGACGGCTCGCCCAAGATCACCGATTTCGGGATCGCGCGATTCAAGCACGAGGACGACACGAGGCTGACCGGGACCGGGGTGATCCTCGGCACGCTCGACTACGCCAGCCCCGAGCAGGTGGCCGGCCGCAGCCATTACGTGACGCCCGCGAGCGACCTGTACAGCCTGGGCGTGATCCTTTACGAGTGCGCCGCGGGCAAGCTTCCCTTCACGGGCACGGGGACCTTCCAGAAGCTCTGGAACATCCGCAACATGGAACCGGAGCCGCCGTCGCGCCTCAACCCGGAGGCGGACCCGGGCCTCGACAAGATCATCCTCCGCTGCATGGCGAAGGATCCCGCCGCGCGGTACCCGAGCGCGGGCGCGCTCTCCTCGGAGCTGGAACGGTGGATCGCATCGGCCCAGCCGGTGTGAAATCGACGAAGATCACGCCTCCGCCCGCGTCCAGAATCTCAGGCGACAAACTCTTGAAGTGGACCACCCCGATCTTGCTGGCGCTTCTCTCCGCGTGCGCTTCCCGCAAGCCGCTGGAAGAGCCGACGATCAAGTCCGTTCCTGCGGCGCTCATCGCCGACTCGGGCGCGTCCCTGTACGTCATTGCAACCCCGCGGGGTTGGTTCGACGACGAAGTATTGATGGCGGGCACCCGCAGTCGTCCAGAGATTCACCAAGA
>DASXTT010000171.1:0-2612 GCA_036505255.1 Planctomycetota bacterium
GACGAGCGGCTGGCGCGGTGCATCGTCGACGGCTCGAAGGACGGGCTGCTCGCGGATCTCGACGAGAAGCTGAAGGCCGCCGCGCCGCTCGACATCATCAACGGCCCGCTCATGAAGGGGATGGACGAGGTCGGCCGCCTCTTCAACGCGAACGAGCTCATCGTCGCGGAGGTGCTCCAGAGCGCCGAGGCGATGAAGGCGGCGGTCTCGCACCTCGAGAAGTTCATGGAGAAGCGGGCGGACTCGCTGCGGGGCAAGGCGATCCTCGCCACGGTGAAGGGGGACGTCCACGACATCGGGAAGAACCTGGTCGAGATCATCCTCTCGAACAACGGCTACCAGGTGATCAATCTCGGGATCAAGGTCGCGCCGGAGGCGCTCATCGAGGCGTACCGCACCCACCGGCCGGACTTCATCGGCCTCTCGGGGCTCCTCGTCAAGTCGGCCCAGCAGATGGTCGCGACGGCCGAGGATTTCCGGGAGGCGGGCCTGCGGGTGCCGGTCGTCGTGGGCGGCGCGGCGCTGACGAAGAAGTTCGCGTACACGCGGATCCGTCCGGCGTACGGTTCGACCGTCGTCTACGCGCGGGACGCGATGAGCGGGCTCGACATCGCGAACCAGCTCGTGGACCCGGAGCGGCGGCCGCGTCTCGAGGCCGCGGTGGAGGGCGAGGCGACGCGGTTCGTCCCGGTCCCGGCGGAGGTGGCGCCCGCGGTCGCCCCGGCGACGGTGAGATCCTCGCGGATTTCCACCGACGAGCCGATCCGCCGCCCGCCCGACCTGCGGCGGCACGAGGTCGAGGTCGCGGATCTCTCCGTCCTCTGGCCCTATCTCAACCTGCAGATGCTCTACTCGAAGCACCTCGGGCTGAGGGGCCTCGTGGAGCGGCTCGTGGCGCAGGGCGACGCGAAGCTGAAGGAGGTCGAGCGGATCGTGCGGGACGTCCAGCGGCGGGCCATCGAGGACGGATGGCTGAAGGCTCGGGGCGTGTACCAGTTCTATCCCGCCTCCTCCGAGGGAAACGACCTCATCGTCTACGACGAGTTCGGCCTCCAGGAGATCGAGCGCTTCACCTTCCCCCGCCAGCCGGGCCCCGACGGGCTCTGCCTCGCGGACTTCGTGCGCCCCGAGGGTCCGGAGCGCGACTACGTCGCGATGTTCGTGACGACGTGCGGCGAGGGGGTGCGGCCGCGGTCGACCGACCTCAAGGATCGGGGCGAATACGTGTTGTCCCACACGTTGCAGGCGCTGGCGATCGAGACGGCGGAAGCGTTCGCGGAGAAGCTCCACCAGGACCTGCGCGAGCAGTGGGGCGTCGCCGACTCTCCGACGATGGCGATGGTGGACCGCCTGAAGGCGCGGTACCAGGGGGTGCGGGTCAGCTTCGGCTATCCCGCCTGTCCGGACCTCGCCGACCAGGAGAAGCTGTGGCGCCTGCTCAAGCCTGACGAGATCGGGGTGCGCCTGACGGACGGGCACATGATGGATCCGGAAGCCAGCGTCAGCGCGCTGGTGTTCCATCACAGCCAGGCGAAGTATTTCAACGTGGAAGTCCCGGTCCTGAAGTGAGCAGGAATCAAGAATCAAGAATCAAGAATCAGGAATCAGGAATCAGGAATCCGGGGACCAAGAGCCATCCCATGCGGATCGTGATTGTCGGTGCCGGCGCTGTCGGCGGCTACTTCGGAGGCATGCTCGCCCGCGCTGGGGAAGACGTCTTCTTCATCGCGCGCGGGAAGCACCTCGAGGCGATGCGGTCGCGCGGACTCACCATCGAAAAACCGGAAGGCGCCGTCACGATTCCGGTCCAGGCTTCGGACAATCCCAGCGACGCCGGGAGGGCCGACGTTCTGGTTGTCTGCGTGAAGACGTACGACACCGCCTCCGCCTGCGCGCCGTGTCGGGCGCTCGTCGGCCCGGAGACGATGACGCTCACCCTGCAGAACGGGCTCGGCAACCGGGAGCGGCTCTCCGAGTTTTTCCCGCCCGCGTCGATCGTCGAAGGCGTCGCCTACGTCGCCGCTAAAGTCGCCCGACCCGGGGTCATCCAGTGGGCGGCGGCCGGGCGGACGATCATCGGCCCCTCGCCGAAGTCGGCGGACCTCAAGGCGCGATTCGACCGGGCCGGGGCGCCGTGCGAGATCGCGGAGAACGTCGAGCAGGTGGTGTGGGAGAAGCTCGTCGCGAACGCCGTCTTCAACGTGCTGGCGACGGTGGAGGGCTGCTCGCTGGGGGAACTCAGGGCCGAGCCGAGGCGGGAGATCGCCGAGCGCGCGGTGGACGAGCTGACGGCGGTCGCCGCCGCGCACGGCATCGTGGTGCGGCCCTCCGCGCGGGAGCGGAGCTGGACCTTCTGCCGGGACCATCCCGACTTTCCGAGCTCGACCCAGCAGGACCGCGCGAAGGTCCGTCCGCTGGAGACCGAGGCCTTGAGCGGGGAACTCGTCCGGCGGGCGCAAAAGGTGGGTGTCCCGGTCCCGACACACGAATTGCTCTACCAGCGGTTGAAGAGGTTACGGGCTGAGTAAGGCGGATCGATTGTGGATTGCGGATTGTGGATTATGGAATCCGAAATTCGAAATCGAGAATCTAGAATCGGTCCGGGCCCGGGC
>DASXTT010000172.1:0-4077 GCA_036505255.1 Planctomycetota bacterium
AGGGGCCCACGAAGACGAACCCCTTCTTCGTGCCCAAGATGATGCTCAACGCCGCGGCCGGGCACATCGCGATCAAGCTCGGCCTCGGAGGCCCGAACTTCGGCGTGGCCTCCGCGTGCGCCTCCGCCAACCACGCGATGGCGTGCGCCCTCCGGTTCATCCAGTACGGCGACGCCGACGTCATGCTCTGCGGCGGCGCCGAAGCCGCCATGACCTACCTCGGGCTCAACGGCTTCGCCAACATGGGCGCGCTCTCCGAGCGGAACGACGCCCCCGAGAAGGCGTCGCGCCCCTTCGACAAGAACCGCGACGGGTTCGTGCAGGGCGAGGGCGCGGGAATGCTCGTCTTCGAGAGGCTGGAGCACGCCCTCTCGCGCGGGGCGCGGATCTACGCGGAGGTCCTCGGCACGGGCAACAGCGACGACCACTACCACATCACGGCGCCCGACCCCGACGGCTCCGGCGGCGCCTACGCGATGCAGGCCGCGATCAAGGACGCGGGCCTCCGGCCCGACCAGCTTTCGTACATCAACGCGCACGGGACCTCGACGCCGCTCAACGACAAGATCGAGACGGCCGCGATCAAGCGGGTCCTGGGCGACCACGCCCGGCGCATTCCCATCAGCTCCTCGAAGTCGATGATCGGCCACCTCCTCGGCGCGGCGGCGGCCGTCGAGCTCATCGCGACGGTCCTGTCGATCCGCGACGGCGTCGTTCACCCGACGATCAACTACGAGACCCCGGACCCCGAGTGCGACCTCGACTACGTCCCGAACGTGAAGCGGGCGGTCCAGGTCGAGTACGCGATGTCGAACTCGCTGGGCTTCGGCGGCCACAATTCCGCCATCATCATCGGCCGGTTCCGAAAGTAGTGCATCCCGACGCGCTCTCCGGGGTCTAATCACCGGAGGCATCGTGAACCCGCTCGTGGTCGTTCTTCTCCTGGCGGCCCCCCAGGAACACTCGTCGCCGGAGCCTGAACCCGCCTGGAGTCGAACCCTGGCGCTTCGAAATCTCGCGGGAGAAACGCTCCCCGCCGGTACCCAAGTGACCGTCCGAATGACCAAGCGGACGGGAGATGGGGGAGACGCCGCCGACGTGGCGGTTTTTCACAAGGGCAAGCCGCTCGCCACGTGGGCGTCCCGGGGACAGATCTGGTTCCGCGCCGCGGCCCCCATCCTTCCCAACGACCGGGATGAAGGCTACGAAGTGAGATACGGAGGTGCGCCCGTGCCGGGACGCCCCCGGGAGGTCTTCGAATTCTTCGATTGCCTGATGGGAAAAGGCCTCGATCGGGCCCGCTGGAGCTGGGACCCCGAGATGACCTTCCAGCCCGATGACCGGGGCCTGGCGATCACGGCGATTCCGACCGGCCGGACCGATCGCGCGCCCGCGTCGCTGATTCCCCGGCTTCCCCCGCTCCCCCCGAGTTTCGTGCTCGAGGCCGACCTCCGCTGGGAAATCACGGCGAATACCCGTCTTTCCTTCGCGGTCCGGGCCGAACTCGCCCCGCCGACGGACGCGCAGGGGGAGGAGATGAAGCGAGCCGCGGAACTCGTCAGGCGGCTGGAAGAGGAGGACATCGAGGTGCGCGAACGGGCGACCCGGGAACTCATCACCCTGGGGCGCGCGGCGATCCCCTCCCTGCGGGAGGCGTTCCAGTCGAAGGATGCCGAGGCCCGCTCCCGGGCGGCGCTCGCCATCGATCGCGTCTACGTCGAGGATCCCCCCTGGGCCGTCAGCGTCGGCTTCACCGCCTGCGAGGACAAGCGGGGCGGATTGAATCAGACCATCTTCCAGGGGAAAGGACGTCCGAGCGGCGCGCGCGATTTGGGCCGCATGGGCGGCGCAACCGTCACGATCGAGCGCCTTGGCGACGGGTGGTCCCTGCTCGACTGGTCCGGCCGGTATTCCGGCTGGATCCAGGCCCCCGGAAGGGTCGAGCGGGTCCGCCTCGACTTCTGGGGCTCCCAGAACGGCTACATCGGGGCGGTGTGGGTGGCCCGGGTGATCCTCCGCCGCCGCTGGGCCGACATGCCCGCGGCGGAATGGGGCCCGGAGGAGGCGCTCCGGTAATATGTCAATTTCGCAATGTTATCGGATCAGGATCGCAGGCGGGGCGCGGGCGCGGGCTCCTCGCCGGGCGCGGGGCGGCCGAAGATCATGCGGCCGGCGCTCGTCTGGAGCACGTTCGTGACCACGAGGTCGACGTCCTGTCCGACCCGGGAGGCGCAGTCCTCCGCGACGACCATCGTGCCGTCCTCGAGGTAGCCGACCCCCTGTCCCGCGGACTCGCCCGCCTTCACGACGCGCACCGAGAGCCGCTCCCCCTGGATGAGGGGCGGGCGCAGGGCGTTCGCGATCTCGTTCAGGTTGATGACCTCCACCCCCTGCACCTGCGCGACCTTGTTCAGGTTGAAGTCGAGGGTGAGGAGCCGGGCCTCGATGAGCTTCGCCAGGCGCACGAGCTTGGCGTCCACGCCTTCGGTGTCCGGGAGCGTCGCCTCCTGGATGACGACGCGGCTTCCATGGTCGGACCGGATCCGGTTCAGGATGTCGAGCCCCCGCCTCCCCCGGTTCCGCTTCAGCCGGTCCTGGGAGTCCGCGACGGTCTGGAGCTCCTGCAGGACGAACCGGGGCAGGACGATCGGCCCGTCGAACAGGCGGAGATCGATCAGGTCGGCGACGCGTCCGTCGATGATCGCGCTCGTGTCGAGGATGACCGGCCGCCCCCCGGGCCCGCCCTCGCGCTTCAATTCGACGAACGGGATCACGAACTTGAAGTCGTCCTTCGCGTGGAGGATCGAAAGGATCGAGAGGAAGCTGAAGACGAAGGTGAGGCCGATCTCCATGGTGGGCGTGGGGTGGTACGCCGGGACGAGCGCGATGGCGCGCAGGACCAGGTTCGAGATGATGAATCCGAAGACGACGCCGAACATGACGACCGAGATGATCGAGATGAAACGGCGGGCGAAGGCGAGTTCCAGGAGGACGCAGCAGAGCCCGATGCCGATTCCGATCGCCATTCCCTGCCACACCGGGGCGGCATACGCCTGGATGCCGATTTGCCAGCCCATGAGGCCGCACACCGCCACGAAGAGGCCTCGGAGGACGTTCAGCATGATTCGAGTATATCAGCAATCAGTCATCAGTTATCAATCGCGAGGGAGGGACGGAGACCTGAGAACCGGCTGCGGACGTGTCTACAAGATGTTCTCGAAGGGGTGGAACAGCCGCCGGTATTCGTCCTGGGCGTACCGGTCGGTCATCCCCGCGATGTAGTCGGCCACGGCGCGCGGGACCCCCACCTGCGACGCCCACTCGCGGAACCTGGGCGGAAGCTGATCGGGATTCGCCGTGTACGATCCGAACAGGGCCGTGATGAACCGCTTCGCCTTTTCGCTCATGACGACGACGCGGTGGTGCCGGTAGAACTCCGACTGAAGGAACGCCTGCACCTGTCCCTTCCCTCGCGCCATCGAGTCGGAGAACTGGATCGGCCGCTCCTTCGCCTTCCGGGCATCTTCGACGCTCCGGATGTTCAGCCTCGCGAGCGCCTCGAGCGACGTCTTGACGAGGTCCGTCACCTCCAGGTCGATGATCGACCGCACGACCGTCCGCATGCGGAGTTCGGGATCCATTGCCGCCAGGTCCTCGCCGGATCGCGCCGAAGCCGCCCGCCAGAGCTCCAGCCGGCCGACCTGCGTCTCCGTGATGAGCCCCGCCTTGAGGCCGTCGTCGAGATCGTGGGCGTCGTAGGCGATCGAGTCGCTGATGTCCACGACGGAGGTCTCGAGGAGCGGCGCCCACGACGGCTCGTACTCGGCCTCGACCGGCATCTCGGGGTGGACGGTGTGCTTGCGCATTGACTCGCGGGTATCCCAGGTGAGGTTGAGACCGGGGAACTTCGCGTATCGCCGCTCCAGGAGCTCGACCACCCGCAGGCCCTGGAGGTTGTGCTCGAATCCCCCGTGGCCCTTCATGCACTCGTGGAGCGCGTCCTGGCCCGAGTGACCGAAGGGGGTGTGGCCGAGGTCGTGCGCCAAGGCCAGCGCCTCGCACAGGTCCTCGTTGAGC
>DASXTT010000173.1:0-2976 GCA_036505255.1 Planctomycetota bacterium
CCGGATGAGCGCCTTCCGCTCCGGGGAGATTTTCTCGAGAAACAACAGTGACGCCATGACGAGACCCAGGAGACCGATCACCCCGAAGGCGACGATCATCATGACCGTTTTGGAGTTCATGGCGTTGGTTTATGCGTGCGCATGACGCATCACGGTTTTCCTCAACAAGCTCGTTCAAGGCGCCCGGGATGCGCAAAGCGTCATGCGTGATACGCGCGCCTACTCGGCCTGGTCCGCGAGACGGCGCAGGTCGTCGGGGATCTCGAGCCGGACCGGCTTCAAGGGCTTCCCCTCCGCGTCGATCAGGCCCCGGGCGTCGAACCACCCGTAGTTTACCTCAAGCACGAACCGCGCGGGGCCGGCCGACGGGGCCTTCAGCTCGCCGCCCTTCTCGGGATCCGCGGCGGGCTTCATCCGGCGGACGTTGAGGAGGTTGCCCGCGGCGTCGAAGTAGGCGATGTCGAGGGGGATGAGCGTGTTCTTCATCCAGTAGGAGCGTTCCTCGGCCCGCGGGTAGAGGAAGAGCATGCCGTCGTCCTTGGACAGGCGCGGCCGGTGCATGAGCCCGCGCATCCGCTGGGAGAGAAGATGGGAGGTTTCGACGAGGACCGACGCGTCGCCCATTTTCACGACCGGCATCGGATCGACTTTCGCCGCCTTGATGGCCGGGAAGAAGGCGACAGTGTCGCCCGCCGCGAGGCCGTCGCTCTCGATCGTCCCCGGGTCGAGGAAGAGCGCGTGGCGCGACTCGAATTTCGAGGTGATCCCCTTCTCGCGGCCGGCCGGAAGATGGGCGAGCTCGAGGACCTTGCCGGCGGCGTCGAGGAAGGCGACCTCGGCGGCCCTGTCCGCGTCGTCGGAGAAGAAGTGCAGGTACCGGTCGCGGTCCCAGCTGCAGAGCGTCGAGGGTCCGCGGGGGTAGCGCCGCGCCGGATCCTGAACCATGTGGTTCACCATGACCTTGGTGCGGCGCAGCTTGACCGCCGCGCCCGACGGCGGGTCCTGGAGACGCGCGGGACTTCCGTCGCACGCCGCGAGCAGGAGAGCGAAGGCGAGTCCACCCAGCGAGCGTCTCATTTGTTCTCCGCCGAAGAGGCCGTGCGTCGAATCTTGTCCGGCAGCTCGAGGGTCACGTCCTTCAGCGGCCTCCCATGCTCGTCGGTCAGTTTCCGGTCCTGGAACCAGCCGATGGGCACTTCGAGCGCGAACTGCGCGGGGCCCCCGGCCCGGGCCATGATCCCGGCGCCATTTCTCGCGGGGTCGTCCGCGATCTGAGTCGGGTGCACGCTGACCAGCCTGCCCTGCTCGTTGAAGTAGGCGATGTCGAGCGGCATGAGCGTGTTGCGCATGTAGAAGCTCAGGCTCGGTTCCGTTTTCGGATAGACGAAAAGCATCCCTTCGTCCTTCGACATCTTCGGCCGGTGCATGAGTCCGCGATTTCGCAGCCAGCCCGTGGCGGAGACGTCGACGCGAACCTCGTGGCCGGCGACCTTGACGACCGGCATCGGGTCAGGCTTCGCGGAGGCGAGGTCGCTCGAGAGGCGGACGGTATCCCCGGCGACGAGGCCGAGGTTGTCCGCCGCGCCCTCGGGGAGGAAGAGAGCGCGTCGGGCCTCCACCTTCGCGGAGACGCCGGCATCCTCCCGGAAATCGCCGCGGTGGCTTCGCAGGCGCCGGACGTCGAGGACCTTGCCGCCCGCATCGAGGAAGGCGACGTCGAAGACGCCCGTGGCCTCGTCGGAGAAAAAGTACATGAAGCGATCGTGGTCCCAGCTGCAGAGGATGGCCTGGCCCGGGGGGAGCGTCGGCCGGCGGGCCACCGGGGAGCGGCGGGAGGGTTCGCTGTCGTCGCTCAAGAGATGCTCGACGGCGAAGGTGGTCCCCTTGACCTCCACGGTGCCGCCTCCGGCGCCGAGCACGAAGGGCAGGATGATCAGGGCCGCGAGTCCGATGGCCATCGCGGGAAGGATCCAGCGTCTCATGGCCGGCGGCGACCTCCGCGAATGGCGGGCTTCCGCTTCGCGGGAGCCGCCGGCGCCTTTCGCAGGGCTTTGTAGACTTCCTCGAGCGTCATGGGCATGACCTTCGTGCCCGCGGTGACGGGCATGAAGTTGGTGTCGCCGTTCCACCGGGGCACGATGTGGAGGTGGAGGTGGCCGAGGAGTCCGGCGCCCGCGACGCGGCCGAGGTTCATGCCGAGATTGTAGCCGTGCGGCCCGAAGGCGCGGCCGATCGCGGCCTGCATCCGGCGGGTGAGGTCCATCATTTCGAGCATCTCGGCGTCCGTGAGTTCGACGAGCGATCCCCGGTGCGCGTTGGGCGCCACCATGAGATGGCCGTTCGCATAGGGGAACCGGTTGAGGATCGCGAAGCAGGTGGGCCCGCGGTAGACGACATGGGTGGAGGCGTCCTTGCGGCTCCGGAGCGCGGAGCAGAGGAAGCAGGGCGACCCGTCCTTGTGGCCTTTGATGTACGCCATCCTCCATGGAGCCCAGAGCCGATCCATACCGCGTCGATTTTAGGGGGTATCGACGCGGGAGTCACGAGTCGTGCGTCAAGAGTCGAGAGTCGAAACCCGAAGTCGCGGGTCATCAGTCACGCGTCGCGAGTCGACACGAGACTCGGGACTGTCGACGCATGACTTCTTTTTTCGACTCTCGACTTTCGACCCTCGACTCATGACTTCGGGAGGGCATAATGTCTCGACTTTGAAGGTTGCTCCCTCATGAAGCGTGCACTGGAAGGCCGCGTCGCGCTCATCACCGGCGGGGCGAGCCCGATCGGACAGGCCATCGCGGCCGCTTTCGCCGGGGCCGGGGCGCGGGTCGCGATCCACTACCGCCGCTCGAAAGTGGAGGCCGAGCGCGCCGCCCGCGCCAGCCGGGGAGCCGCGATCCGAGGGTCGCTTCCCAGGGACGCCGACCGCGTCGTGGCGCAGACCGTCCGGCGGTTCGGGCGGCTCGACATCCTCGTCAA
>DASXTT010000174.1:0-8282 GCA_036505255.1 Planctomycetota bacterium
GTTGCGCGGGTCCCCCGCCGCCACGAGCGCGAGGGCCATGTGAAGCTGGGCGGGACCGTATTTCAGGTCCGCCGACACGGCCTTCTTGAAACTCTCGAGAGCTCCGGCCGTGTCCCCCGCCCGCCAGCGGGCGCGTCCCTCGCCGACGGCCGCCTCCGATTCCACCCTCGCCGGGCGGGCCGGCGCCTCGTCCCGTCCCCCGATGGAATCATAGGGCCAGCGGTACCTGAAGTTCGGAGACGAGTCGAAATCTCCGGGATTCGCTCCAAATCCAAGCGGCCTCACGGTCGGGGTCAGGTCGTCGGCGTAGTAGGTCACGCGATCCCGCACGACGGGCCACCGGTAGTAGAAGCCGCTGTAGTGGCCGAGGTAGCACCCGAACGAGGTGCGGATGTACACCGTCACGGTCCGGCCGGACCGCCTCTCCAGTTCGGTCTGCGCTTCGGCGGACGGAACGGCCGAGAGGATGACGACGGCGGCGACGAACACACGGAGGAATGACATAACGCGCTCCTCCTGACTTCCCTTCTAGTTTAACTCCAATATCACCCCGATGACTCACACATTCTGAGGACATCGCTGGATGCGCGTTTCGAGTCGGAAACTGAGAACGGGTGTCTGAAAACCGGCGACTGACGGTTACGGTTCGTCCGTGGGCGGCTTGGGGAAGGTGATCTTGAAGGGGCCGAACCAGACGTCCCGGTGCGGACTGCCGCCTTCGTAATGATAGATATAGGTGCAGGCGTCGTTGTCCCAGTAGGCGACCTCGGTGACCGCGTGGACCTGATCGACGGGATCCGCCTTCACCTCGATCCGCCACAGCTCAACACCGTCCTTCGCGCGGACGGCCGCGATGCCATACTTGTCCAAGCGGATTTGTGAGGGGACTTCGGTCCCGCCTTCATCGAGTCTGAGCTGCAGGGTTCGCCGCTCACGGATGTCGTTGATGACCGCCCCGCGGATCTGGTTCTTTCCGGGAGGCGCCTTGAGATCCTCCTCCGTGAGGCCCCGGACTCCGAGGTGCGGATTGTCGAACGTCATGTCGCAGCCCGCGGCGGCGACCGCCAGGAGGGCTGTCACAATCCAGCGTTTCATACCCGCGTTTCCGCCTTCCACCCGAGGAGATCCTTTCGCGCCTTCAGGACGGGATCGACCTCGGCCTCGAGGAATTCCTTCACCTGCTCCGGGGATCGCCCCACGTGGCGGGCCGGGTCGAGCAGTCCGTCGAACCGGTCCCGGAGCATTCCGAACGCCCCGTCATTCTTAAGACGTTCGAGAAGGTCGTTCTCCCCGCCTCGCATCATTTCCTCGACCGATTTCATCGAGTGGCGCCGGATCTTCTCGTGAAGCTCCTGCCGGTCCCCCCCCGCCTTGACCGCGGCCATGAGGATGTCCTCGGTCGCGATGAAGGGGAGCTCGCGCCGGACGTGCGCACGCACCACCTCTTTTTGCACCTCCGGCTTCGAGGCCACCTCGTGGAACAGTACCAGGATGGCGTCGACCGCGAGAAACGCCTCGGGGAGGGCGATCCGCTTTCCCGCGGAATCGTCGAGCGTCCGCTCGAACCACTGGGAAGCGGCGGTGAAAGCGGCGTTCTGGGCGAGGGATATGACGAGGCGCGCGAGCGACGTGATGCGCTCGCACTTGATCGGGTTCCGCTTGTAGGCCATGGCGGTGGAGCCGACCTGGTCCTCGCCGAAGGGCTCCTGGACCTGTCGCATCGCCTGGAGGAGCCGCAGGTCGTTGGCGAACTTGTGGGCGGACTCCGCGATCCGCGAGAGCGTCGCGTGGACCTGGGCGTCCACCTTGCGCGTGTAGGTCTGGCCGCTCACGAGCCACGTCCGCTCGAAGCCCATCTTCCGCGCCACGAGCTGGTCGAGCTTCCGCACCTTTTCGGAATCGCCGTCGAAGAGGGCCAGGAAGCTCGCCTGGGTGCCGGTCGTCCCCTTCGCGCCGAGGAACCGCAGGCCGGCCCGCCGCTGCTCCAGCTCCTCGAGGTCGAGCAGGAGGTCCTGGATCCAGAGCGTCGCGCGCTTCCCCACCGTGGTGAACTGCGCCGGCTGGAGATGCGTGTAGGCGACGGTCGGCTCCCCCGCCCAACGGCGGGCGAACTCGGCGAGGTCCGCGATGACGTTGACGAGCTCCCGGCGGACGAGCTCGAGCGCCTCCCGCAGGATCACGAGGTCGGTGTTGTCGACGACGAACGCGCTCGTCGCGCCGAGGTGGAGAATGGGCTTCGCCTTGGGGCACTGGTCCCCGTAGGCGTGGATGTGGGCCATGACGTCGTGCCGGAGCCGCTCTTCGTGGCGCGCCACGGCGTCGTAGTCGATCCGGTCGGAGTGCTTCTTCAGCTCCGCGATCTGGGCCGGGGTGATGGCGAGCCCCAGCTCGCGCTGCGCCTCCGCGAGGGCGATCCAGAGCTTCCGCCACGTCCGGAACTTGGCGTCGCTTGAAAAGAGGCGGAGCATCTCGGGCGTCGAGTAGCGCTCGGCGAAGGGCGATTCGTAGGTGTCGCGCTTCATTCTTTCCATACCCGGTACTTGTTCGCGAGGCGGAACAGGTTCACGCCGTTGACCACGGCGTGGGTCACGGCCGGGGCGACGAGCGACCCGGTCCACATCCGCTCGGCCGCCAGGACCGCCCCCGCCACAAGGGCGAGGAAGGGCCACAGGCGGAACGACCAGTTTACAGGCCAGTGGACCACCGCGAAAAGGATGGTCGTGAGCACGGGCCCCGCCGCCTGGTGCATGGCCCCGCGAAATAGGAACTCCTCGGCGACACCGCTCAGGAGCGCGAGGTAGAGGATCTCTCCGGTCCGCTGGCCGCCCAGGATCCAGCCGAATTCGCGCTCGAGGTCCCGCGCCGCCCCCCAACCGCGGGGAAGCAGGGACCACGCGCCCGTCAGGGCGACGCCGCCGCCGAGACCCACGGCCAGATCCCGGACCCAGGAGGCCGGTGTCCACAGGCGGAGGGGATCCACATGCGCCCCGACGGTGAGCCAGATCCAAGCCGCGGCGGCGATAAAGCCGTAGAAAAGGGTCGCGAAGAAAGGGGTGACGCGCCGTTCGAGCTGGACCTGGGGTTGGATCGCGGAGGGTCGGCCGCCGCCGGCGGGCGGGGTCTCCGTCATCGACGGCGCCCCTTCTGCTCGTACGCGTCCACGATCCGCTGGACGAGCGGGTGGCGGACGATATCGGCCCGCGTCAAGTGGACGAAGGAGATTCCCGGGATGCCCTTGAGGATCTCGCGGATCTCGACCAGGCCGCTCGTCTTCCCTACGGGCAAGTCGATCTGGGTGATGTCGCCCGTGACGACGATCTTGGAGCGGCCCCCCATGCGGGTCAGGAACATCTTCATCTGCTCGCTCGTCGTGTTCTGCGCCTCGTCGAGGATGATGAAGGCTTCGTCAAGCGTCCGGCCCCGCATGTAGGCGAGCGGCACGATTTCCACGACGTCCCCCGAGATCAGCCGCTGGAGCTGGCCGAATTCGAGAAAGGCGTTGAGCGAATCATAGATCGGCCGCAGGTAGGGGTTGACCTTCGCCTGGATGTCGCCGGGGAGGAAGCCGAGCCGCTCCCCCGCCTCGACGGCGGGCCGCACGAGGACGATCCGCCGCACTTGTCCCGCCTTCAGGCGCTGGACCGCCTTCGCGACGGCGAGAAACGTCTTGCCCGTCCCCGCGGGGCCTATCGAGAAGACGATGTCGTTGGTGTCGATTTCCGCGAGGTACTTCTGCTGGCCCTCGGACTTCGCCTCCACCTCGGCGAAGCGGCGGAAGATCGAACCCGGCACGTACCCGCCGGGGGCGGACTCGCGCGACTTGGAGCGCGGCTCGAGGATCTGCTCGAGGTCGTCCTCGGCGAGCTGGCCCCGCGCTTCGAGGATCTCGCGGACGCGCGTGAAGGCGCGGAAGGCCTCCTCGACCGCGGGCCGTGCTCCCACGATGTGGATCGCCCCGTTGCGGAGGGTGATCTTGGCGCCCGTCTTTTCCCGGATGCGCTTGAGGTTCGCGTCATACACCCCGAAGAGGCGGGAGGCCTCGTCGCGGCTCTCGAGCGGGATGGCCCGTTCCATGTCAGAGGAGGAGGTCGGCCAGGACGGCGGCGACCGGCGCGCTCAGGATGAAGGAGTCCACCATGTCGAGCGCGCCGCCGAACTCGGGCAGGAGACGCCCGGAATCTTTTACCCCCGCCCAGCGCTTCACGGCCGATTTTACCAGATCGCCCACCTGCGCGGCCACCGTGACGGCGAGCGCGACCGCCAGGACGATCGTGTGCGGGGCGGCGTCCTTCAGGCGGGCCAGGGCCCAGCCTCCCAGGAGGGTCCCCGCGACAAGCCCCGCCACCGCCCCCTCCCAGGTCTTGTTCGGACTGATCGAAGGCGCCATCTTGTGCCTTCCCGCGAGCTTTCCGGCCACGTACGCGGCCATGTCGGAGCCCTTGTTGGCCGCCAGGAGGAACAGGAGCCAGAGGAATCGGTCTCCGGGGTCCTTCGGGGCGCCAAGGAGCACGAACTGGAGGAGAGAGACATACCCGAAAGCGAACATCGTGTAGCCCGCGTCCAGGGGGGTGAAGTCGCGATACCGGATCACGAGCAGAAGCAGGACCGCTCCGGTCGTGGCCAGGGCCTGCACCTGGAGTGAAAGCCACGGCGCCGGGATCCCGAGAAACGGCAGGTAGGAAAGCAGGACCGTGACAATGGCGACGGTTTCGGCGGGCCGCATCCCCTTGAGCCGGGCCATGGAGCAGAGTTCGTGAAGGGAGACTGCGGCGAAGAGCGCCAGGACGACGGCGACCGCCGCGGGGTGCTTGGAGTGGTAATCGAGGTACAGGCAGCCCGCGAGCGCGGCCAGGAGGAGCGGCGCTCCGACGACCCGGATCAGTATCCGGTTCATTCGGTTTCGCGGATGGCGCCGAATCGACGGTCGCGGCGCGAGTAATCCGCGATGGCCTCGTGGAGGTTGGCCTTCCGGAATTCGGGCCACTTCAACGGCGTGACGTACAGCTCCGTGTAGGAAATCTGCCAGAGAAGGAAGTTGGAAACCCGGACATCCCCCCCGGTCCGGATGAGAAGGTCCGGATCGGGCGCCGCGGGATCGTAGAGATAGGCCGAGAAGAAGGCTTCGTCGATGCCCTCGGGCGGGACCTTGCCCGCGCGGACGTCCCTCGCGAGGCGCCGGATTCCGTCGATGATCTCCTGCCGCGCGCCGTAGTTGAGGGCGAGGCAGAGGGTCATGCCGGCGTTCGAGGCGCTCATCGCGCGCGTCTGCTCGAATTCGCGCAGGACGTCCTCCGGGAGGGCCTCGAGCCGCCCGATCCCGGTGAAGCGGATGTTGTTCTCCATGATCTCGCCCCGCTCCTCGACGAGGTATTTCTTGAGGAGCATCATGAGGAAATCGACCTCGCGGCGGGGACGCTTCCAGTTGTCGGCGCTGAAGGCGTAGAGGGTGAGGCGGCCGACGCCGATACGGGCGCACTCGCGGGTGATTTCGCGGACGGACTCCGCGCCCGACTCGTGGCCGAAGACGCGGCGGAATCCCTGGGCGCGGGCCCAGCGGCCGTTCCCGTCCATGATGATGGCGATGTGCCGGGGGATGCGGGCGCCCTGGAGGGCCGGGGGGATCTCAGTTTTGAGTCTGGCCTGGATCGCCATTCACATCAGATTACATCGGAACGGCGGCACGGGATAGTGGATTTGGTGTTGGGGTTTCCAGCATCCAGCTCCCAGCGCCCCGTTCCCAGCTTCAGAAGCTTCAGGCTTCAAGCCGGATGGAATGCCTGATGCACGGCGGAAAGTTCATCCGCATCCAAATCCGGCTTGAGGCTCGGTGCTCGGAGCCCAGCTGGGTGCTGGGAGCGGGAATCTGGAAGCTGACCGGCTCCCGTGGCCTCAGTCCATCTTCCGCCAGCCTTCGGCGGCGGGGTTCGCGGGGAAGGCGTCGAGTTCCTCCCCCTCGAGGTCCTTCTGCCAGATGGTGTTGTCCTCGTTGACGATGAAGGTCATGCGCCCGTTCACGAGGTACTCCGCCGGATAGGCGACGAAGGCGAATTGGTCCGGGTTTCGGCCGTTCCCCTGGTCATAGCGCTTGAACTTTCCGCCGGCCTCCTCGTAATGCTTGATCGCGGCGAACAGGTACCCCGCCTTCGGCTGGGGCTTGTCGACACCCAGAGTCGGATAAGTCCACCGGCCTTCCGTCGCGTCGGCCTTCGCGGCCATGGGCTCGATGAGTTTGTTGATCCTTGTGGCGTCTTTTCCTGGCGCCGCCTCCCCACCACCCGCCGGTGCGGGCTCAAGCCCGTACAACCCCCCAACGTCCCGTACCCAGAAATCGATGACGCCATTGCCGTCCCGATCGTTCGACCGGAAGTCGGCCTCGGCGGTCGTGATGGTTTTCAAGGTGGTGGAAGCGTTGCGCTCGTTGGCCGAAGCCATGGGCGAATTACCTCCGGCGACGACATAGAGTGTGCGCAGCGGCTTCATTTCCTCCTCCCACGCGGGCTTCGTGGTGGTGAGACGATCGCGGATGGACTTGAGGCGGGCCGTCGCCTCGGCATCTTTTTCGGCCTCGATCCGCTCCCGGACAACGCGGAGCGCTCCCGGGCCCTTGGCGAGGATCCCCTGGGTGGCCTTCTCGCGGTCCTCGAGGTTCTCGGCCGCGAGCTGCTTGATGAGCGTTTCGACTTCAGCGCGATCCCCGGCTCCCAAAGCGGGAAGGGACGCGTCCTCAAGGGCCTTGCGTTCCTCCGACGTCAGGTCCGCGGACTTCAGGGCCATCTCCTTCATTTTCGCCGACATCACGCTGACCGTCGCCGAGGTCATCTTGATCACGTAGGGTTGGCCCCACGGATCGGCGGGAATCTTGCCTCCTCCAATCCAACCCCCCTCGGGCCAGAATCGGATGAGTTCCGGTTGGCGGACAAGGTCCTCGGGCGACTTGGGCATCATGGACGCGGACTTGTGGTAGGCCTGCACCGCCGTCCGGAGGAGCTGGACCTGGACGCGCGCCGTGTAGAACTTGCGGAGCCGATCCGTCGGCGCCCCTACGGGCGAGCCGCCTTGCGCCGGGCTCCGTACGGCCGTTCCGCCCGAAGCCAGGCTGTAGGTAATCCCATCCGTGGAATAAACGATGTCCTTCGGGATCGTTCCTCCAAGCCAGAATCCCCCCTCGGGCCAGAAAATCGGAGCCGCCAGGTCCGCCGGGCGTTTCAAAAGTTCCTCGAGGCTCTTCGGCAGGCGTCCCGTGTATCGCGCGAAGAGCTCGATCGAACGGCGCACCTGCAGCGTCTGTCCTTCCAGCACCAGCGCCGCGGTCTGGTACTCGAAGAAATCGGCGGGAAAAACGGCGTTCAGTTCGAAGCGCGGGGTGGTCTCCTCGATGGATTCCGGCCCCGCGGTGATTGACCGTTTCAGGATCGTCATCTTGGCCGGATCGATCCACAGCTTGAAGGCCATGCCCGTGGGACCCGCGCCTTCCTTGAGTTCGAGGTCGAACGTGACGACCGTCGCCTCCACGCGGCCCACCTTCTCCGTGCCTCCCGATTTCACGTTCTTGGGGGTGAACTGCTCGAAAGCGCTCTCGGGATCGACGTCCTTTCCGAAAGCAAGGTAGAGGCTCATGAAATTGGCCTCATTGGCGGCCCGCCTGAAGCAGCGCTGTACGGCCTCGGGCTTCCACTTGGAAAAGTCGGACGACGATCTTGGCACCGAGCCGACAATGGTCTTTCCGTCCGAGCGCAACATCATCTCCTCGACCCGGCCTCTCCCCTGATTCATGGTCATCTTGAAGTAGAACGCTCCGCCCTCGCCGAGCTTCATCTCCCCGTTCAACTTCATTTCCTTGGCCGCGCCGGTTGGAGCCGCCTCGAACTCGACGTGGAGCGTCTTCGCCTTCATCACCTGGTCTTCCAGCTTCTTGAGGAGCTCCGCGGCCGCCTTGTCGGCCTCCTCCTGGGGCGTGGGAAATAGAATGACCGCGAAGATCAGGAATCGAAGCATGATTACCCCCGGAGCAACGGACCGATGCTATGACGGATCAGAAGCAGGATCGTTTTCCCGAATCGGACGCGAAGTTCCCGGTCTGGCTTGAAGCTTGGAGCTTGAAGCTTGAAGCCGGCCTCACCGCCTGATCGTCTTCTCCCGGTCTTTCCCCACCGAGATCATTACGACGGGCACTCCGAGGGACTCCTCGAGAAAATTGAGGTACGCCCTCGCGTTCTTCGGCAGCTCGCGGAACGACTTCACGCGCGAGGTGTCGGACTTCCAGCCGGGAAACGCCCGGTACA
>DASXTT010000175.1:0-6642 GCA_036505255.1 Planctomycetota bacterium
CACGAGCCGGCCGGGGAGATCGGGCACGTCCACCCGCATTGACGAAGGCACGGCCGATGGTCCGGATAACGCTCGACAGCGACGCCGTCCCGGGTTGGAACGAAATCGACGCCGTCGAACTTCTCGGACGTCCGCCGGGACCGGAGCCGCGGCGATGAGCCCCCCGCCGGGACGCTTCGGACCCGCGGTCAGGATCGCGCAATGGGCCGTCCTCGCCGTGGTCTTCCTGACCATCGCCCATATCTTCCCGCGGCTCTTCTTTCCCAAGCTCATGATGGCCTCCACCTCCCCCGCGAACGACCTGGTCGCGGAGGTGCTGATCCGCCCGACGACGTACCCCCTGGTCGTCTCGGGATACCGGACGATCTTCATGGGCAAAGGGGTGGACATCGTCGTGCGGGTGCGGGGCCGGGCCTCCGGCGAGATCCTGTACGAGGACGTCCTGGCCGTCGCCCAGGCGCAGGACACGGACGCCGAGGAGGTGGAAATCGACTGGAAGGAGAACGGCTCGGTCCGCTTCAACTACGACCAGCGGAAAGCGGTGCTGATCTTCAGGCCATGACGGCTCGCAGTCATGAGTCGGGAGTCGGGGGTCGAGAGTCGAAGCCCGCGGAGTCTCGAGTCGGGCGTCGACAGTCGCGGGTCCGGGCCGCGCTGATGATCCTGACCGTCTGCGTCTCAGGCTGCAGCACTTCCGCGCATGATCCGTGGCCGTTGAATGAGGAATCACTGGCCAAAACCATCGGTCGCAGCACCACCTACCAGGCCATCGTGAAGCGGGGCGCCACGCCCCGCTTCTTCATCGAGCGCGACATGTCGACTCAATCGCTATGCGCCGTTTTCCTTGGGGAAGTGGGGGACGATTTCATCCACCGCGTGGCGACCCTCGGATTTCGAAGGGACGGGTCGATTGAACGGCTCGAAACGACCTCTGACGGCGAAGAGGAGTGGATCGTGGAGGTGGGTCCGCCTTGACGGTCGCGCGACTCGGGACGCGGGACCGATGACCCGCGACTCCCCGGACTTCGACTCTCGACTCTTGACCCTCGACCCGGGACTCACAGTTTGGGCAGCGTCACGTCGACCTGCTTCTGGTACTTGCCTTTCTTGTCCGCGTAGGAGGTCTGGCAGACCTCGTCGGACTCGAAGAAGAGCACCTGGGCGATCCCCTCGTTCGCGTAGATCTTCGCCGGGAGCGGGGTCGTGTTGGAGATCTCGAGGGTCGCCGTCCCCTCCCACTCCGGCTCGAAGGGCGTGACGTTCACGATGATCCCGCACCGCGCGTAGGTCGATTTCCCCAGGCAGACCGTGATCACGTTCCGGGGGATCTTGAAGTACTCCACCGTCCGCGCGAGCGCGAAGGAGTTGGGCGGGATGACGATCGAGTCCGCCTTGATGTCGACGAACGATTTCGGGTTGAAGCTCTTCGGGTCCACGACCGTCGTGAAGATGTCCGTGAAGAGCTTGAACTCGTCGCTGACGCGGATGTCGTAGCCGTAGCTCGAGACGCCGTAGCTGATCACGCCGTCCCGGACCTGGTTCTCGACGAAGGGCCGGATCATGCCGTGCTCGACCGCCATCCGGCGGATCCACTTGTCCGACTTGACGCTCATGGTGTCCCCCTTGGAACGCATCACGCATGACGCATCACGGTACCTTGATCCAGCGGGTTCACTCACCCCGTAATGCGTGATGCGTGATGCGTAATGCGGTCTACAAGCCCTTCAGCTCTTCAAACTCCTCGTCGAACTTGGCCTCGAGCATTTTCTGCGGAATCGGGAGGAAGGAGGGAAGTTCCGCGGCGCACGTCCATCGCCCCGGCTCCACCCGGAAGACGACGCGGGCCCCGAACCCCGCCAGCGACGCCTCCGTCGCGCTCCCCGCCTCCGACCAGTTCAGCGCGCCGCCGCGCAGGACGCCGTCCCTCAGGTGTTCCAGCTTCCGGCGGAGCGCCGCGAGAAACGCGTCCCGGTCCCGGAATCCCCCCTCCCGAGTAAAATTCCCCATGTCGGCCCCTGAAAGCGGATCGCTGATTGCTGATTGCTGTTCGATTCCCCGCTGACGGCTGTCAGCTGACCGCTTCCTACGCTGATGGCTGACCGCTGTCGGCTGAGTGCTTCCCTCTACACATCCAGGTATTTCACTTCCAGCGCATGTTTCTCGATGAACTCTCTTCTCGGTTCGACCTCTTCGCCCATGAGGATCGTGAACATGCGCTCCGCCTTCAGGGCGTCTTCCAGCGTCACCTGCCGCAGGGTCCGCGTGGCCGGGTTCATCGTCGTCTCCCACAGCTCCAGCGCGTCCATCTCACCCAGCCCCTTGAAGCGGCCGATCTCCGGCCCCTTGCGCCCGCCGATCTTTTTCAGGCCGTGCAGGATCTCCCGCAGCGAGGAGGCGGCGACCGGCTCCTTGTCCGACAGGAGCCGGAACTTGGCCTTGCCCTCGGCGTCCGGGGCGCGGAAGAAATCGCCGATGGAAAGCCCGGCCTCCTTCAGCCCCCGCAGCGCCCCCTCGAGGTGGGCCAGGTCGTGGAACTCGCTCGCCCAGGCGATCGCCTCGCGCGGCGCCGCCGGCTGCTCGAGGTCGTCCCAGACGAGGAGCACCTCGGACTTCAGGCGCGCCTCCTCGTCGGCGATCCACCGGTTGAGCGCCTCCTGCGTGTAGAAGAAGTGCTCGCGGCCGTCGATCCGCACCCGGTAGATGGGCAGCTTGCCGCTCTTCGCGTCGTACGTGGCAAGGAACTTCTCCATCGGGACGCCCCGGCGCTGGACTTCGCCCATCGCGCCCTCGATCGCGAGCAGGTGGTCGACGAGCGCCTTCAGCTCCGCCCCCTGGAAGCTCCGGCCCTCGGAGGGGACCTCGAGCCGCGTCCCCTCGAGCCCGAGGTTGAGGAGGATCCGCGTCATCTCGGCGTCGTCGTGGATGTACGTGACCTTCTTCCCCTCGGTGATCTTGTAGAGGGGCGGCTGGGCGATGTAGATGAAGCGCTGCTCGATGAGCGGCCGCATATGGCGGAAGAAGAAGGTCAGGAGCAGCGTCCGGATGTGCGAGCCGTCGACGTCGGCGTCGCACATGAGGATGACCTTGCCGTAGCGGAGCTTCGCGAGGTCGAACTCCTCCTGGATCCCCGCGCCGACCGCCGTCATGAGCGTCCGGATCTCGTCGTGCTTCAGCATCCGGTCGAGCCGCGCCTTCTCCACGTTGAGGATCTTGCCCTTGAGCGGCAGGACCGCCTGGAACTTCCGGTCGCGCCCCTGCTTGGCGGAGCCGCCGGCGGAGTCTCCCTCGACGACGTACAGCTCCGTCTCCTCGCGGTTGCGCGACTGGCAGTCCGCGAGCTTGCCGGGGAGGTCGCCGCTCGAGAGGGCGCTCTTGCGCCGGACGGCGTCCTTGGCCGCGCGGGCCGCCTCGCGGGCCTGGGCCTCCATCACGGCCTTCCCGACCACGGCGCGCGCGATCGCCGGGTTCTTCTCGAGGAAGTCCCAGAGCTCGTCGCCCACGACGGCGTTGACGATCCCCTCGATCTCGGGGTTCGTCAGCTTCACCTTGGTCTGGCTCTCGAACTGCGGATTCGGCAGGCGCACGTTGACGACGGCGGCGAGCCCGCTCCGGTAATCGTCCCCCGAGGGGAGCGGGTCCTTCTCCTTCAGGAACTGCGTCTCCCGGGCGTACTTGTTGCACGTCCGCGTCAGCGCGTTCCGGAACCCGGTCAGGTGCGTGCCCCCGTCGTGCGTGTTGATCGAGTTCGCGAACGAGTACTCGCTCGGCTCGTAGTGGTCGTTCCACTGCAGGGCCACCTCGACCTGGACCTGGTCGACGCTCTTCTCGAGGCTGATCACCTCCGGATGGATCTTCCCCTTGCCCTGGTTCACGAAGGCGACGAACTCCCGGATGCCGCCGTCGTACTTGTGCTCGACCGTCTTCCCGGTCCGCTCGTCGACCAGCGAGATGTGGACCCCCTTGTTCAGGAAGGCCAGCTCGCGCAGGCGCCGCCCGACGAGGTCGAACGAAAACGTCGTGTCCGGGAAGATCGTCGGGTCGGGCTTGAAGTGGATGCGCGTCCCGTGCCGGTCCGCGGGCCCGATCTCCTTCACGTCGCTCTCGGGCTTCCCCTTGGCGTAGCGCTGGCGGTACTCCTTGCCGTCGTTCCACCACACGGTCGCCTCGAACCACTCCGAGAGGGCGTTGACCGCCGTCACGCCGACGCCGTGGAGGCCCGCCGAGACCGAGTAGACCTTGTTGTCGAATTTGCCCCCCGCGTGGATGTTGGAGAGGGCGACCTCGAGGGCGCTCTTCCCCGTCTTGTGGACCTCGACGGGAATGCCGCGGCCGTCGTCCGTGACGGAGGCGCTCCCGTCCGCGTGGAGGCGCACCGCGATCGACGCGCAGAAGCCCGCCATCGCCTCGTCGATGGAGTTGTCGACGACCTCGAAGATCATGTGGTGCAGGCCGCGGGGGCCGGTGTCCCCCACGTACATGCCGGGGCGGGTGCGGACCGCCTCGATCCCCTCGAGGACGCGGATCTGCTCCGCGCCGTAGGTTCCGCCCGGGGCCATCAGCGGCCTCCCGGGGAAACGAAAATCGCCGCATCCGCGGCGACCGTGACGACGGCCGGTAGGTTCATGTTGTTTCTCACGTGGCCCGGAGGACGCACCTCAGATCCGCGACCTTCCGGCCCGGGTATTCCGTCCGGAACCTCGCGAGGATCTCGGGCCTCCGGAACGACTCGATTTCCTGCCTCAGCGACGCCGACTCGACGGCGACGGTTAGTGTGTCCCGGTTCATGCCGACGACGCGGGAGCGCCGGGCCACCTCGGGCCCCGCCGCGCGGCTCCACGCCTCCGTCATCTCGTACAGCTCGTCGCGCCGCCGCGGCCCGAAGGCGCGCAGCACGGCCGCCAGCAGCTCACCGAGCGGCCTCGCCGCCCCCCGCTTCTCCATCCGGCCCCCCTGCCCCGATTTCGGATCATGGCTTGTGGATTGCGGATCCGCGGTTTTTTCCGCAATCCACAATCCGCCATCCACAATCCGCTACAGATTCACCGTGAGCGGCATGAGCACGTAGACGTAGTCCTTTCCGGACTTGAAGACGCCCGCCGAGGTCCGGTCCTTCAGGTGCAGCTCGACGGACTCGTCGGTGACGACCTTGAGGTAGTCCGCGACATAGTCCGGGTTGAAGGTGATGTCGATCTCTTCCCCCTTGTAGTCGATGGGGATCTCGACGTTCGCCTCGCCCACGTCCTGCGTGCGGGTGAAGAGCGTGAGCTTGCCCTTCGCGAAGGTGAACTTCACGGCGCGCGTCTTGTCCGTCGTCATGAGCGACGCCTTGCGGACCGCCGCGTGGAGCGGCTCCCGCTCCAGCGCGACTTTCTTGTCCCGGTCGTTCGGGATCACCGCCTCGTAGTCCGGGAAGTTCCCGTCGATGAGGCGCGAGAAGATCATGGCCCGCGACGTCTTCAGCCGGATCTGGGTCTCCTCGATGTGCAGCCACACCGCCTCGTCCTCGTCCGTCAGGACCCGGTCGAGGAGGCTCATGGTCTTCGTGGGGACGATGACGCGGAGGTTCTTCGCCTCGCCCCCCTTGCCGGCCGTGCGGCTCCGGATGTAGGCCAGCCGCTTGCCGTCGCTGGCGACCATCCGCAGCTCCTTGCCGTGGATCTCGAAGAGCTGGCCGGTGAGCGCGTACCGGACGACCTCGCTCGAGACGGCGAACTGCGTCTTGCGGATCATCTCGCCCAGGTCCTTGGTGTCGACCTGGAGCGCGCCCTTCTCTTCGAAGCCCGGGACGGCCGGGAAGTCGGCCGGATCGATGCCGACGATCTTGAAGGAGGCGCCCGACGCCTTGATGTGGGCGAGCGTCCCGTCGGAGTCGATGACGACGTCGGCGTCGCCCGCCTCGCGGAGGATGCCCGCCATGCGGGCCGCGGGGAGCACGACAGTCCCCTCCTCCTTGACCTCGAGGGCGGGGACGCGGACCTTGAGTCCGAACTCGAGGTCGGTGGCCGACAGCTCGAGCTGGGCGCTCTTGCCGGAGCCGGTGGCGGCGAGCTTGACGTTCGTCACCGCGGGGATGGTGCTGCGCTGGGGGACGACCGTGAGTGCGAGCTGGAACGCCTCGTGGAGCGGCCCGCGGGCGCATTTGACCTTCATGAGCGATCCTCTAGGGAGGGAAGGAGAGGTTCATTCTAGCGTCGGGAACCGAGAGAGTAAAGGACACGAGACCCTTCCAAAGTCCCGAGTCGAGGGTCATGAGTCGAGAGTCGAAAAGCGGAAATCACGAGTAGCGGGTTATCCGCCATGAGTTTCGAGTCGGAAGACCCGAGACTCGCAACAGTCGACCCGTGACTTCTTTCGGCGACTCTCGACCTCGACCCGGGACCCGTGACGGCGGCTCAGGCTTCCAGCTTGTCGGCGAGCTCCTCGATCGTCATCACCTCGAGGTCGGCCGGAGGGTCGACCTTCTCGAGCCGGCCCCGGCGGACGAGCGCGCGCTTCATCCCCACCGCCCGGGCCGGACCCAGGTCGTAGGCCGCCCCGAAGGCGGCGTGGAGCACCCGTTCCGGCGGCGTTTTCATCCGCTTCAGGGCTTCCTCGAAACCCTTCGCCGAAGGCTTGTAAGCCCGCACCTCTTCGGACGTGAGG
>DASXTT010000176.1:0-2258 GCA_036505255.1 Planctomycetota bacterium
CGCAGAAGGGGCGTCACTTCGATCCCCTTCACGTTCCCGGAGTGAATGCATCCCGAGAAGAGGAAGACGAGCTCCTGCAGTTTCGACGACACGGGCGACTTGAGGTTGAAGGGCTCCGCCGCGCCGTTCCCCCGTCCGACGAAGACGACCTCCTCCGGGAATTCGCCGAGCGTCGGGTGGGGATTGTAGGTGTCCCACACGACGTCTGTGGGCTCCCAGCTCAGGCCCAGGGCCCGGTAGAATTCGCGCGCGTTCCCCTTCATCTCCGGCGGCGAGCCCCCCATCATGCCGCGCCGCCCGCCCTTCATCTCGTTCGCCCCGATCGAGGGGTTCACGATCGGCAGCGGGTCGTCGAGAAGCAGGACGGGCTTTCCCTGCCTCGCGTAGAAGAAGAGGTTGTCGAGCTGGGGCTGCGTCAGCGACGAGGGCATCGGCGCGATGAGCACGTCCATCGACTCCGTGATCGCCGCGTCGGGCGCCACCTGGACGACCTCGTACTGCTTCTTCAGCTCCTCCACGATCGCCCAGGGTTGCGAGGGTTGCATCGTGGTGAACTCGAACCCGCCGAACCACTTCGCGTCGGTCGAGAGGATGCCCACCTTGGCCCGCTTCGCCTTCGACACCACGCGGATCGACCGCGTCAGCTCGTACTCGGGCGAGAGGCCGCGGTAGAAGAACGGGACGACGACCTCGTCGAGACCGCACGTCACGGCCGCGCCGAGGAAGACGTCCATCCGGCCGCCGCGGCTCCCCTCGCGGTCGGAGAGGCGCAGCGGCTTGATCCTGAACCGGTCGTCCGCTTCGCGGGCGGCCTCGGTGGCCTTCGTCGTCTCGGTCACGCGGATGTTCACCCGTCCCCCGCCGAGGGCGTCGAGGTCGCGCAGGAGCGACAGGAGATTCTCCCGGGTTTCGACGTAGTCCTGGGGCACCTCGGGGCTCACGTACGCCTGGATGAAGACGGGCTTGCCCGCCGGGATCGCCCTGATCGCCTCGCGCGTCTGGGAGGAGAGCGAGTGGAGCCGTTCGGCCGTCAGGTCGACGCGGAGGCCCGATCGATCGCAGAGGATGACGAGCGAAACCGCGCTGAGGGCGAGGCACGCCACCCGGACCGGCAGATGCCATTGCCCCTCGCGCAGGCGCCGACGCTGCAGGAGCGCCAGGTTCACGGCGAGACCGACGGCGGCGAGCCCGGCGAAATAGGCGGCCGCCTGCAGGCTCCCGACGCCCGTGGTGAAGTCGCGGAACGCCCCGCGCACGCCCAGCGAAGCAAGGGCTTCGCCGACGAGCCCCGCGGCGTCGCCGAGGAAGACGGGCACGGCGCAGAAGAGGGCGCCGAGGATGAAGCCGACCGTGACGCTCTCGACGAGGAGCGACCCGACCATCGCGATGGCGATGAGCGCCGCGCCGAGCAGTCCGTATCCGAGCCAGGTGCCGAACATGAGGCCGATGTCGGGCCGTCCGAGGAAGGCAAGGACCGCCACCAGCGTCAGCGAGAAGAAAAGCGCGACGCCGTAGATTCCGAGCGCCGCGAGGAACTTGCCCGCGACCAGCGCGCCGTCCGGCACGGGCAGGGTCAGGAGGAGTTCGTCCGTCCCGTGCCGCCGCTCGTCCGCCCACGTCCCCATGGCGACGGCGGGCGCGAAGAAGAGGAGGATGTACGGGAAGTAGACGTTGAGCGGTCCGAGGTTGGCGAAGTTGTCGAGGAAGAACCGGGGCGGAAGGACCTGCGTGGCGGTGCAGAGTCCGATGAAAACCATGATGAAGACGTAGCCGGTGGGATTCGTGAACCACCGGACGAGGTCCCGGCGGGCGATCGAGAGCGCGGCCGTCACGGCTTCGCCTCGGTGAGGGAGTGGAACACCTCGTCCTTCGAGGGCCCGCGCGCCGCGAAATCGGCGACGGTCCCGTCGAAGGCGATCTTCCCCGCGTGGATGAAGAGGATCCGGTCGGCGACCGCCTCGACCTCCTGCAGGATGTGCGTCGAGAGGAGGATCGTGCGTTCCCGGCCCAGGTCGCGGATCGTGCGGCGCATGTCGCGGATCTGGTTCGGATCGAGGCCGCTCGTGGGCTCGTCGAGGATGAGGACCTCGGGCTCGTGGAGGAGCGCCTGGGCCATTCCGACGCGCTGGCGGTAGCCCCGCGAGAGTTTCTGGATCGGCTTGTCGAGGACGTCGCCGATCGCGCAGAGTACGACGACGCGGCCGAACCGTTCCGTGAGGCGGGCGGGCTCCATCCCGCGGGCCTCGCCGAAGAATCGC
>DASXTT010000177.1:0-4260 GCA_036505255.1 Planctomycetota bacterium
ATCACGAAGACGGCTTCGCTCAACCGGTCGGCGATCGCCCCCTCGAGGTCGCCGAGCCCCCGCCCTCCCGCAACTGCGACGGGAGGCTCGGAAGGCCGTCCTTTCGCGTCCATCGCGTCTTTCATGACTCCATTCCCCAAAGGCCGCGGCTCCGGCGGCAATTTGAGAGGGCGGCCTTCCAAGGAATGGCAGACTTCCCGTTCGGAATGCAGGGTCCCCGTTCCCCCGAGGAAGTGCAGTCAGCCAGAGATCGGAATGGGACGTCCCAAATAACTACCCCACAACACGGCGCGAATCCGGTGACGCGCGGGCGGGCATCATGTCCGAAAGGCCATGGGATTCAAAGGAATACCGTTCTTGTTTGCATTTAGGTGAACCTGCCCGAAGTGTCTAGGACTATGTCCTAGATCGGGACGACCCGGGCCGGCGGTCGCTCTGCGACCATTGAATGGCCAGGCGCATGAGCTCCGGGCCCGAACCCAATCCCAGCTTGGCCTTGATGTGCTCCCGGTGGGCCTCCACCGTCTTGATGCTCAGGTGCATCGCCTGCGCCATCTCGCGGCTCGTGAAGCCTTCCCCCATCCTTCGCATGACGTCAAGCTCACGGTCGCTCAGCGGGTGGGCCTGAAACATTCCGAGGGCCCGGTGGCCGGACATCTGGTGGAGCAGGCTGCCGGCGGCCCGGGGCGTGACGAAGATGCCGCCCTTCAGGATGTGGCGGACCGCCTGCAGCACCGTGGCGGCGGGCTCCCGTTTCATGACGTAGCCGGCGGCTCCCGCGCGCACGGCCCGTTCAGCGAAGAGGATCTCGTCGTAGTCGGAATAGACGAGCAGGCGGGTTCCGGCGTGCTTGTTCCGGATGGCGCCGATCAGATCCAGTCCTGGAGATCCCGGCAGGAAGACGTCCCCTACGACCAGGTCCGGCTCCAAGGCCGAGACGGACCGCAGCAGGCCCCCCGCATCGCCCGCCTCCCCGAGCACCTTGAGACTGGGCTGCCGGCTGAAGAGGACGGAGAGCCCGAGGCGCACCATCGGAGAGTCATCGGCCAGCAGGATGCGTGCAGTCTTTGCCATTGAAGAAAATTGCAGAACGGGACGGCGATTCGGGGTCGGACGGTTCAAACCTGCGTGACTATCCGGACGCTATCGGGAGCACGACCTATTTTGGGTCAGGGAATTTCCGGGGGGCTTGCGCCTGCACGAGGGGCGCATTTCTCATACCCCCGCTCGGATTCACGGATGCTCCGACCCGTTACGACCGGCCTTTCTTCCAGCCTCCGTTCATATCTACATCGCGGAGCACGTAATCGTTTCGCAATTCCAATGCCAGGAACACCCCGCGAATGCGACGCAATTATCTTGTTTTCAATAATATATGTGCATTTCCACCTGGAAGCTCGCGCCTTTGCCATTTTGGCAGGACCCAGGGCACGCCCTTCCGGACTTTACAACCGCCGCCTGCTCCCCTACCCTGAAGCCCATGCGGAGCGCCCTTCTCGCCGTCGCCCTCCTGGCGGTCGGCCCGCAAGAACCCGACGGCCCCGGCGACCGGAGCCGCATCGAGTTCTTCTACGCCGGGCAGTTCAAGGAGGCCCTGAGGAAGGCGGCGGACGAGCACCGCATGCTCCTCGTCAAGGGCGTCAGCGTCATCCTCGATGAGGATGCCGCCCGCGACGTCAAGCGCGGCACCTGCTGACCCGCCGGCGACCTCCTGCGAGGGAGTTCCTTCGCCGAGAAGCGTGTCATCGACCTCATCAACGCCCGCTTCGTCCCCTTCTACTTCTGCTTCCGCGAGGGGCGGACCGGGTATGACCCCGACGCCGCGGCGATCTACAACGAAACGCTCAAGGACGACGCCGACTTCAAGGCTGGACTCCCTCCCGCGGTCGTCTACTCCCCCGGCGGCCGCTCCGCGCTGAAACTCCTCCCCCGGGACATCCAGTTCGACAAGGACAAGTTCCACGACGCCCTCTGCGACGCGCTCCGCGAAAACCCCGCGTACGACCGCCCCTCAGCGGACGAGAAGAAAATCCTCGCCGACGCCGAGTCCGCGCCCGCCGACGCCGGGGCGCAGTACCGGGCGGGCGAGGCGCGCGAGAAGGCCGCCTCCACCGCGGCGGCGCGGACGCATTACGAGAAGGCGATCGCCGCGGCGCCGGAAGGAGAATGGGCCGCCCGCGCGAACCTGCGCCTGGCCACCCTGGCCCGCCACGAGCGCGCGTGGCCCGAGGCCGAGAAGCGTCTCGCCGCCGCCGAAGCGCGCAACGAGGGCGATCGCTTCGCCATCGCCGACGATTGCGCGATGGAGCGCGCGCGCCGGCTCCTGGCCGACAAGCGGCACGCGAAGGCGCTGGAGCTCCTCGACGGCGCGATCCGGCGCCATCCCGGCTCCAACCGGATGGGCGAGCTGCGTTTCTACGCCGGCGTGGCCAACTTCCACCTCGACCGCAAGAACTGGGCGCACTACCGCTGGTGGTGGGTGCTGGAGAACATTCCCAAGGACCACCACGTCCTCCGGTGCTCGGTCGCGCTCACCGCCGAGGCGAACTGCTTCGCCAACCCCGAGCTCGGGGGCTACGCCGGGACGAAGGAGATGACGATCAGCGAAGGCGTAAATGAGCGCACCCGCGCCCGCGCGGACTACGAGGAGCTCAAGGACAAGTACGGGAAGTAGCTAGCGCGCGACCAGCGACGCCAAATCGCGGTACGGCGGCAGGCCCCGAACGACGAGCAGCGATCCGTCGCGACCGCGGATCAGGAAGCTCGGCACCCGCTTCAAGCCCCCCCTGTCGGTGGCGTGGATACGCTGAACCACGAGTCGCCCCGCGAACTCCCGCGCCAGCCGCGGCTCATAATCCCGGTCGAACAGACCGCAGTAGGGACACCCCGCCTTTTCATAAACCACGAGGAGCACTGCCCCTTCGGCCGGTGGATGCAGGTCGGACTTTCGCGCGAACTCCGGAAGGGTCCCCACCGATTCCATTTCCACCAGGAGCCCGGACCAAACCGGTAGCGCGAGGAACCCCGCCGCCGCGACGAGGGGCGGCGCGAAACGCCACCGGCGGTCGGGAAGCAGGCAGACGAGCGACAACGCGAAGAGCAATGCGGCCGCGGCCAGGCAGGTCCAGCACGCCGCGCCAAGCACCAGCAGGTATCTCGTAAGACCGGCTTGAATGGCGAGGCCCGGCAGAGAAATCCAGCCGAGCCGGACGAGGCTCATTCCGAAAAGCGCGGCCAGGCCGAGCGCGAGGTAGAAAAGCGATCCCGCGAGGAAGAGCGGCACGCCGGCGACCTCGTGCTCGCACCCGGCGCAGGCCGACAGCCGCCCGCCGACCGCCGCCGCCAGCGCCGCGCACGCGAAAAGGGCGGCGAGAACGTGGCGTCGCGAAAGGGCCCGGCCCGCCTGCGCGGCCGAAGCCGCTCCGGCGTGGCGAAGGCCCGCCTCTTCCGTCACGGCGTCGGCCTTCCGAGGGCGCGCGATCCCGCCCAAGCCCCGAGCGCCAACGCGGCGAAGAATACCCAGCCCGACAGCGAAAAGGCCATGATGCCGGACATGAGCGTCCCCACGGTGCAGCCGAGCGCGATCATCGCCCCGAAACCCACAAGGATCCCGCCGCCGAGCGCGCGCAGATATCCCGCCGGTGTTCCCGCGCGCGGCCGGAACTCTCCCGCGACGAGCGCCGCGAAGAGCGCGCCCCCGACGAGGGCGAGCACGAAGACCGCGTTCGTCGAAACCGTCTCCGGATTCGCCACCGCGGCGCACCCTTTGAGTCCGTCGAGCCCGAGGAGCCGCTCCGGCACGATCCCCGCCGCGCTCCCCGCGAGACGCGCCAGCCGCCCGATTTCTTCCGTCACCCCGAGCGGCGACGTCCGCAGATATGCGAACGTGGCGATCAGGCCGAGCGCGACCCCCCCCGCCCACGCGGGCCAGCCATCGACGAAAATCCTGCGCGCGACGGTCCACGCCGTCGCGGGCTCCGAGGGCGGCGGCGCCGAGGCGGGTGTCCGCCGCAGGAGAAGGACGGCTCCCGCCGCGAGCACGGCCATCTGGAGGGCGAACGCCCCCGCGTATCCGAGCCGCTCCGGCAGCCAGAGGCCGCGGGCAGAGCCCACGAGATTCAGGTAGACCGGATTCCACGCCGCCAGGCCCATCGCGTACCCCGCGACGACCCCCAGGAGCCCGACCCAGGCGACCGTCGACCCCTCCCCGACCCGGTAGAGGTGCCCGGTGATGCATCCGCCGCCGACGACCATCCCGAA
>DASXTT010000178.1:0-3517 GCA_036505255.1 Planctomycetota bacterium
CCTTTGCCGAGAACGAGGTCGAGGGCGAAGTCCTCCATCGCCGGGTAAAGGACCTCCTCCACCGACTTCGGCAGGCGGTGGATCTCGTCGATGAAGAGGACGTCGCCCGTCTCGAGCTTGGTGAGCATCCCCGCGAGGTCGCCCGGCCGCTTGAGCACGGGGCCGCTCGTGACGTGGAGTTTGGCCTTCATCTCGTGGGCGATGATGCGGGCGAGCGTGGTCTTACCGAGTCCCGGCATGCCGGTGAAGAGGGCGTGGTCGAGGGGCTCGCGCCGCTCGCGGGCGGCGCGGACGTAGACGGTGAGGTTGCGGAGGACGCTTTTCTGGCCGATGAAGTCGTCGAACGAGGCGGGTCGGAGGCTGTCCTCGAAGACCGCGTCCACCCCCTCCCGGGGATCCCCTCTCATGGACGCCTATTGTACGCGAGTTGCCGTCCCGAGGGAAACGGACAACTGAGGGCTACTTCTTCGAGGGGGCCGCCGCGGGCTTGGAGGCGGGCTCTTCCTTCTCTTTTGCCTTGAGAGCCGGCTCCGCTTTGGGGGTTGGCGCGGCCGCTTCGATGGCTCCGGTCCTCTCCTCGACCTTCGTGGCGCGGCCCATCCGCTCGCGGAGGTAGTGGAGCTTGGCCCGGCGGACGCGTCCCTTCTTCTTCACCTCGATGGCGGCGACGCGCGGGGAGTGGATGGGGAAGATGCGCTCGACGCCCTCGCCCTGGACGATGCGGCGGACGGTGAAGGTCTCGCTGAGCCCCTGGTGGCGGCGGGCGATGACGATCCCGGTGAAGATCTGGATCCGCTCCTTGTCGCCCTCGACGATCTTGACGTGGACTTCCACGGTGTCGCCCACGTCGAAGTGGGGCACCTTGGCCTTCAGGAATTCCTTCTCGATCGGATCCAGGGTCCTCATGGCCGTCACCGCTCCTTTTTCTTCGACTTCTTCCGGGCCAGGTCGGGGCGCCGTCCGGCGGTCCGCTCCTCGGACTTCTTCCGGCGCCAATCCGCGATCTTCGCGTGGTGCCCGCTCACCAGCACCTCGGGCACCTTCATCCCCCGGACCTCCCGGGGCTTCGTGTAGTGCGGATACTCGAGCCGGCCGTCCGAGAACGACTCCTCCTCGAGCGATCCCGCGCACCCGACCACGCCCGGCAGGAGGCGCCCGACGGCGTCGAGGAGCACCATCGCGGGAAGCTCGCCGCCCGTCAGGACGTAATCGCCGATCGACACCTCGAGGGGCTTCAGCCCCTCGGAGACCCGCTCGTCGAATCCCTCGTAGTGGCCGCAGAGCAGGATCAGGCCCGCCGCCTTCGCCAGCTTCCGCGCCAGGCGCTGGTCCAGCTTCCGCCCGGCGGGCGAGAGCAGGACGAGCTCCGAGTCCGCGGCGCCGTGGGCCCGCAGGTGTTCGACCGCCCGGAAGACCGGGTCGGCCATGATCACCATGCCGGGGCCGCCCCCGAAGGGCGGCGCGTCGACTTTCCGGTGCTTGTCGGTCGTGAAGTCCCGCAGGTCGACCAGCCGGATGTCCAGGGCCCCCTTTTCCCGCGCGATTTTCAGGATGCTCTCCCCGATCACGCCGGCGAACATCGCGGGGAAGAGCGTCACGACGTCGATGCGCATGGGCGGGCCCCGCCTGCGGGACCATGATTCTAGGGACGACCGTCGGCAAGTCAAGGCGAAAGTCCCTCTTCGCGGGGGGCCCCGACGCTAGGCGGCGGGCAGCGTGGGCGGTATTCTGACCGCATGTTCACCGGGATCGTGGAGCGGTCGGGTCGCGTGAAGTCGGTCCGGCGCACCCGAAGCGGAGCGCGGATCGCTATCGAATCGCCCTTCGGTGTCCCGGTCGGCGCCAGCGTCGCGGTGAACGGGGTCTGTCTGACGTCGCTCGAGCCCAAGGGACTCGTATTCGACATGGTGCCCGAGACCCTCTCGCGCACCACGCTCGGCCGCCTCCGCGCGGGAGCCCGGGTCAATCTGGAGCGCGCGCTCGCCGCCGGCGCCCGCCTTGACGGGCACGTCGTCCAGGGCCACGTCGACGGGACGGGTGTGGTGGAGTCGCTCACTCGGAGGGGCGGAGCCGTGACGCTCACGGTCAAGGTTTCGCCGGCGCTGGCGGATCAGATCGTGCCGAAGGGATCGATCGCCGTCGACGGCGTGAGCCTCACCGTGGTAGATGCGGGGCAGGGGCGGTTCAGCGTGGCGCTCATTCCCGCGACGCTCGCCCGGACGACCCTCGGCCGCCTCCGGAAGGGCGATCGAGTCAACATCGAGACCGACGTCCTGGCGAAGTACGCACGCCGAAAAACTGAATCAAAGCTGACCCTCGCCTTCCTCAAGAAGGCGGGATTCGAGTAGGAAGGCTGCCGGCTCCCGGCTTCCCGCTTCCAGCTCTTCGCTCCTATAGGCCCTCGGTTCGATGCCGGAAGCAGGGAGCAGGGAGCAGGGAGCTCTACCCCTACCTCAAGCCCAACAGGGTCACCAGCGTCCGGATGTCCCGATCTTCGAACTCGAATCCGAAACCCGCGAAGAACTCGGGACTGTCCTGCAGGCGGCTCCACCCGGCCGTCGCCTTGAGCGCGAAGAGCACCTGTTTCCACCAGGCGTCCCCTTCCGGCGACCAGAGCGGCGCCGTGAGGTAGGCGCGCGTCATCGGCCCGTGCACGTTCTCATCGATGTCCTCGTCGGCCACATCCTTGTACGCGTCGCGGATGTCGAACGACGCCATCAGCGGCCAGTCGCCGATCTTGAAGTCAACGTCGACCCCGCCCCCCGGCTTTCCCTCGATCAGTCCCGCGCGCAGCCCGACGTGGTTGTCGAAGAACCAGGGGATCTTGTACATCGCGAAGATATCGCCGACGGCCTTGAGATCGTTGTCCCCCGAATCGAGCTGCTCCTGGAATTCGATCGGGCTCGCGGAGGCGGTCAGCCCGAGGAAGGTGACCCCTCCCTGGAAGTATTTCGTTTCGTCGGGAGCGATCCGGAGATAGAGCCTCGAGGCCGTGAGCTCGGAGTTGCGGTAGGCCCGGTAGTCGGCGCCCACGAAGACGCGCGCCTTGCTGGCGCGACCCACCACCTGGTTGACGCTGTCGACGGCCTCCTCGGCCTTCTTGGCCAGGGTATCCTCCCGAAGCAGCATGCCGATCGTCCCCTTGCCGGCGGCGATATCGCCGATGATGCCCTTCAGGTCCTCCGAGGATTTCCGGAGGTTCTCGATCATCTTCTCGACATCGTCCGCCATCCGGGGATCATTCAAGAGCTTTCCCACGGCGCCCTGGCCGCTCGTGATCTTGTCGATGAGCTGGCGCGCCGAGGCGGCCATGGTCCGAAGGTCGCCCAGCGAGTTTCTCAAGTCGTCATAAAGGTTGGGATCGTTGACGAGCTTGCCCAGGGTTCCGGTCCCCTTGTTGATCTTCTCCGCCAGCTCGCGGAACTCCTGCACCGCCTTGAGGGCCTCGTCGAAGACCTTGGGGTCGTTGATGAGACGAGCCAGCGTGCCCTGGCCGCTCCGGATTTCCTTCATGAGC
>DASXTT010000179.1:0-2199 GCA_036505255.1 Planctomycetota bacterium
GGATGAGACCTTCGTGGGCCGCCTGAGGGAGGATCCGAGCGTCACGAACGGCCTTCACCTCTGGATCGTGGCCGACAACGTCCTGAAGGGGGCCGCGCTGAACGCCGTGCAGATCGCCGAGCTCCTGACCCCGCGATGAAACCTCCGGAGAAAAAGAAGCGCAAGGGGCCGCCGCTCCGGAACCTCCGGTTGACCATCGAGTACGACGGTACGCGCTACTTCGGCTGGCAGGTCCAGGACGGCAAGTCGACGGTCCAGGGTGAAGTGGAGCGGGCGGTCCGGGAGATTTCCGGCGCGGAGACGACCGTCATCGGCTCGGGCCGCACCGACGCCGGGGTCCACGCCGTGGGTCAGGTCGCCAATTTCCGCACGTCGTGCCGGATCCCGGCCCCCAAGTGGCCGCTCGCCCTCAACGCCCATCTGCCGGAGGACATCCGGGTGGTTTCGGCGGAGGAGGTTCCGCTCGAATTCCACGCGCAGTTCCACGCGAAGCGCAAAACCTACGTCTACACCGTGCTCAACCGGGACGTGGCGAGCGCGATCGAACGGGACCACTGCCATTTCGTGCGCCGGCCCCTCGACCTCGCGGCGATGGCGGAAGCCGCGAAGTTCCTCGTGGGGACGCACGACTTTCGCGCGTTCGGCTCGGATATGGCGACGAAAGAAAAAACCGTCCGGACGCTCGACCGCGCCGAGGTCCTCCCCGAACGGCCGCGGGTCCGCTTTCTCTTCCGGGGGACCGGATTCCTCTACAACCAGGTGCGCGCGATGGTGGGCACCCTCCTCGACGTGGGGCTGGGCAAGGCGTCCCCGGAGCACGTGAAGGCCGTCCTCGAGGGACGCGACCGGACGAAGGCGGGGGCGAATGTCCCCGCCCGAGGGCTGTGCCTGGTTTCCGTGGAATACGGCGACCGCTGAATGGTGACCTCCGATCGCTCCCCAAGAGTCTTTCACATAATCACGCGGCTGGTTGTCGGCGGCGCGCAGGAAAACACGATCCACTCCTGCCGGGGCCTCAAGGAACGCGGATTCGATGTCACCCTCGTGACCGGCCCGGAAGCGGGCGCGGAGGGGAGCCTGCTCGAGGAGGCGCGCGCCGGCGGCTTTCGCGTGATCGTCCTCGACTCGCTCCGCCGGGACCCGAGACCGATCCAGGATCTGCGGGCGCTCTACTCCCTGTGGACCCTCTTCCTCCGGGAGGCGCCGGACATCGTTCACACCCATTCGAGCAAGGCGGGAATCCTGGGTCGGGCCGCGGCGTGGCTGGCGGAGGTGCCCCTCATCCTTCACACGAATCACGGCCTGCCCTTCCACGCCGATCAGCCGTTGCTCGTGAACCAGCTGTGGCGGTTGATGGAGAAGATCGTCGCCCCCGCGACGCGCAAGTTCCTGTGCGTGAGCGAGGCGATGAAGCGGGCGTCGGTCGAGGCGCGACTCGCTCCGGCGGGTCGCCACGAAATCGTGTACAGCGGCATGGAGATCCCGACGCTGAAGGATCAGGCCCGGCAGCGGACGGAAGTGCGCCGTCGGTACCTTATCAACGAGACCGCGCCCGTGGTCGGCTGGGTGGGGCGCATGGCGCCTCAAAAGGGGCCCCGCGACTTCCTGAAAGTTCTCGGGTACCTGCTGGAGCGCATGCCGGCGGCCCGCGCCCTGTGGGTGGGGGATGGGCCGCTGCGTCCCGCCATCGAGACCGAGGTCCATTCGCTCCCCGGGTGGGACCGGATTCACTTCACGGGACGGATCGCTCCCTCAGAAATCCCTGGCCACCTGGCGGCGATGGACGTACTGGCGCTGACGTCGTTCTGGGAGGGCCTGCCGCGCGTCGCGGTCCAGGCGGCGCTGGCGGGGCTTCCGGTCGTCGCCTACGATGTCGAGGGCGCGTCGGAAATCGTCCGGTCGGGCGAGACCGGGTACCTGGTGCCCGTGGGGGATCGCCGGGGCCTCGCGGAGCGGGTCGCCGAAGTGCTCTCGCTCCCGGATCGGGGGCGCGCGATGGGGGCGAAGGGGCGCGAGTTCGTGCGGGACCGCTTCGACGGCCGGCGCATGATCGAAGCGCTCGTTCGCGTCTACGGGGAGCGCCGGTGAGCGCGAGGATTCCCAGGGGACGGTGGGCCGTCGGGATCATCATCCTCGTCGCCCTGAGCATGGCGATCGTCACCTGGCCCCTGTTGAAGGTCCGCAGGGAAAGCGAAATCG
>DASXTT010000180.1:0-5239 GCA_036505255.1 Planctomycetota bacterium
CGAGGGTGAACCGGTGGAACGGCCCGAACGCGTGCGTCGAGCGGCAGGCCACGATCTCGGGCACGTTCAGGCCCGCCCGGCGGGCGCGCAGGACGGCGTGGAGTTCGCGCAGGATGCGCCGCATCCCCAGGTGGATGTTCCCCGCGAACCGCGCGAGGCCGCCGCGCGCCAGTTCGCGGACGAGGACGCGCCCCGGGGCGCCCTTGGGCTGGTACGAGAAGTGTTCGACCCGCCCCCGGAAGCCGGTCCGGTCTTCGGCCGGGACCGCCTCGAAGTCGGAGAGGATGTCCTCGAGGAGGTGGGGGCGCCATTCGGGGCGGATCAGGACGAGATGAGGTCCGGAATAGACGGAATCGTAGCCGTCGAGAAGGATGGGCATAGGGGTGGAGGGCATCGTAGCAGTACACGAAAGACAATTCAAACGGCGCCTCGAGGACGCGGAGAGTCGAGAGTCGTGGGTCGAGGGTCAAGAGTCGAAAAAAGAAGTCCCGAGTCGCCCGTCCCTGGTCGCGGGTCCCGACTCGTGACCGTCGACCCGCAACGCGCGACTCTTCGGATTTCGACTCTCGACTCCCGCCCCATGACCCGTGACTTCACCGTTCGGATCGTCCATTTGAAGTCTGGCCCAAACCCATCTAGAATGCGAAATCTCATGCTTCCCAATCGCGAGATCCGGCGCATCCTCCTCGTCCGGCTCAGCGCGCTGGGGGACGTGGTCAACACCCTGCCCGCCGTGAGCGCCGTGCGCGAGGCCTTCCCGAGGGCGCGCCTGGGATTCATCGTCGAGGACCGCTGCCGCGACGTTGTCGTCGGCCACCCCGCGATCGACCGCGTCTACGTCTACCCCCGCAAGCGGTGGCAGAGCGACTTCTTCCGCTTCTGGCGGTGGGGCCGCCTCGTCTCCGAGGTCGGGGCGTTCTTCCGCGAAATCCGGTCGGAACGGTACGACGTCGCGCTCGATTTCCAGGGGAACCTGAAGGGGGCGCTCCACGCGTGGCTCAGCGGCAGCCCGGAGCGGATCGGGTTCGCGCGCGGCCACTGCAGCGAGCTCAACTGGCTCTTCTCGACCCTCCGCGTCCGGCCCGCGACCGAGCGCATGTACCGGGTCGAGAAATTCCTGTCGCTCCTCGCGCCGCTGGGGATCGAACCCGCGCGGCCCCGGTACGTCCTGCCCCGGTCGGCGGAGAGCCGCGCCCGCGCCCGGCGGTTCCTCGGCGAGGAGGGGTGGGCCGGGGGCGACTACATCGTCCTCCACCCCGGCACGAGCGAATTCGGCAAGATCAAGCGCTGGCCCCTCGACCGGTTCGGCGCCCTCGCGCGGCGGCTTCGCGCCGGGGGCCACCGCATCCTCATCGTCTGGGGGCCGGGCGAGCGCGGGATGGCCGAGACCATCGCCCGCGAGGGAGGACCCGGCGTCCGGGTGGCCATGGAGACGCGCTCCATCCTGGACCTGGTCGAGCTCATTGCGGGCGCCCGGGTCTTCGTGGGGGCCGACTCCGGCCCGCTCCACATCGCGAGCGCCGTCGGCGTGCGGAGCGTCGCCCTCTTCGGCCCGAAGGACCCCGCGATCTACGGTCCCTACAACCCGCTCGGGAAGGTCGTCTACAAGCCGGACGGCGCGGGCCCGGCCTCCATGGAGGCGATCACCGTGGAGGACGCCCACGCCGCCGTGGCGTCGATCGCCGCGATGGAGCCCTCATGACGCCGAGGTGCGCCCCGGGCGCGGAGTCCCTCGTCCAGTCGGTCCTCGAAGGCCGGTTTCCGTCCGAGACGGTGAAGGAGAGCGGGATTCGCGTCGTGCGCCGGGTCGCGCCCCCCGGCGGGCCGGCGCTCTATCTCAAGCTCTTTCGGGATCGGGGCCTCGGGGCCGCCGTGCGGCGCCTCGTCGCCGACCGCGCGGCCCGGGAGTACGCCGTCCTCGACCACCTCCGCCGGGCCGGGGTCGGCGCGGCGGAGCCGGTCGCCTGCGGCCTTCATGACGGGGCGAGCTTTCTCATCACGCGCGAGATTCCGGGCGCGGAAGTCCTGAAGGACCGCCTCGCCCGGGCCGGCCGGGCCGAGCGGACGGCGCTCCTCGTCGAGCTGGGCCGGTTCATCCGCGCCGTCCACGACGCGGGCGTGCGCCACGACGACCTCCACCTGGGCAACGTCCTGGTCCCGAGGGCGGACGGTCCGTCGCGATTCGCGCTCGTGGACGTCCACCGCGCGGCGATCGATCCAGGCATGGGCCGGGCCGGCCGCGTCGCGGGGCTCGGCTTTCTTCTCCACGCGCTCTACACCCTGGTGGGAACGGCCGACCAGATCCGATTCCTGCGCGCCTATTGGGGCGAGCGCCCGTCGAAGCCGCTGCTGCGAGACCTCCGGCGGGCCTTCGCCGCGGCGCGGGAGCGGTACGCGGAGGACCGGACGGGCCGGTGCCTCGTCACGGGCCGGGAGTTCGAGCGGGCGGGGGGCATGTGCCTGCGACGTCCGCTGACGGCCGAGGCGGCCCGGAAAATCCTCGAAGCCCCGCCCCAGCGCGAAGTGAAGCGGGTGGGCCGGAGGCGGCTGTGGCTCGCGGCTCCGGACCGGTTCGTCCGCGAGGGTCCGCGGGCGAAGCGCATCTGGCGGAACGCCCACGCCTTCGCCGTCCGGCACGTCGCGACGCCCCGGCTCTGGGCGCGGGCCGGGGACCGGATCCTCGGGGAATGGCTGCCCGACGCGGTGCCGCTGAACGAACACCTCGGCCGCCGGGCCGGGTCCCGGCGCGTCCTCGCCGAGGCGCTGGCGCGTTTCGTGGCGGGGATGCACCGGAGCGGCGTCCACCACGGAGATCTGAAGGCGAACAACATCCTCGTGCGGGAGGGTCCGTCGGCGAAGCCCGAATTCTGGGTCGTCGACCTCGATCGCGCGGCTTTTTTCGCGGAGGTCCCGCTCGAGCGGCGGCTCTCCGACCTTGCCCAGCTGAACGCCGCGCTCGGCCCGCCCGCGACAGTCGGCGACAGGGTCGCCTTCTACAAGGCCTACGCGGGGCGGGAAGCGGACTGGATCAAGAACTGGAAGGAGCGCGTGAGAGAAATCATGCGCCAAACCAAGGCCCGAAGACACGTCTGGCCAGCCTGACAGTCACGAGTCGCGGGTCGGACTTGGAAGCCGGAAACCGGAAGCCGGGAGCCGGGAGCCGGGAGCCGGGAGCCGGGAGCCGGGAGCCGGGAGCCGGAAGCTCTCCTAGTCCTTCTGAGTTCCCGGGAGAACGTCCTCGCGGACCTCGAAGCGGCCGGTCTTCTCGTTGAAGGCGAGCTTGCTCTTGTTGGTCACCCACCACTCGTGCATCTTCCAGACCGCGACCTGGTTCTGGTAGAGGCTCTTGTCGTAGTCGTACCCGAAATCCTTGAGCGCCTTGGAGACGATTCGGGCGCTGATCCGGAAATCGGCTTCGCTCAGGCCGAATTTGGCGGTCACGTCGGCCTGCATCTTGTCGTCCGCGACGTTCTTCTTGGCCAGCTCCTCGCAATAGGCCAGCACCTTGAGGAGCGTCGCGACGAGGTTTTCGATCGTCGACTTCGAGGCGACCGGCCCGATGTTCTTCACGACCCACTGGGGCTGCCGCTTGAGCGTGAGCACGTCGCGCTCCCGGTGGAAGGGGTCCCCGGGGAAGTCGTACGTGTACTTCAGGACCCGGTTCTCGTAGTGGATCTTGAAGTCCTCCAGCTCCTCCTTGTCCCCGAGGAACTGCTCGATCCGGAGGACGTCCCAGAGGCCCGAGATCTGGACCTCGATCGTCTGCGCCCGCGGATCGACCCCGCGGAAGATGGCCACGCCGGTCACCTTCTGGCCCGGCTTGATGAAGCGCTGCTCCCGGATTTCCCTCGCGTTCAGGTAGTAGCGGTTGTCCTTCTCATCCCCCTTCTTCAGCTCCAGGATCGATTCGCGGATGATCCCGGCATTGCGGTTCCCGAGTTTCGCGTGGTACTCGATGATCTTGTATTCGATCGGCTCGGCCTGCACGACGTTCGAGATGAAGGTCCCGTACTTCAGCGACTCGTACTTGGCGGGATCCTCCGCCGCGGCCCGCGCCGCGTCGGGGTCAACCTTCTTGAGGTCCGTCTGGAGCTCCCGCCCCGTTTCGATGTAGAGCGTGTGATCGAGGAGGATCGGGATGGCCTTCCCCATGTTGTTCGTGACGGTGTAATGGACGTACCAGAAGGTCTCGATCTCGCCGTTGGGGTAGCGGTAGTTGAACATCTGGGGCTTTTCCTGGGAGTAGTCGAGCTTCCAGCGCTCGTGGGTCTGGGCTTCGCAGAGATTGGCCCCCACCAGCACCCCCACCGCCGCCATCCAGGACGATGTCAGCGCACGCTTCATGGTCACCCCAGCCTCGTAGAAGAATCTGCGGATCGTATAAAGCCCTAGACGCACCGGTCAAGCAAATCACTTCACCTTTGAGTCAACGAAAGCCGTGTATGGGCCGGTGACGGATTTCCTATGGGTTGCGGGAAGGGAACGCATCACGCATAACGCATTACGCATCACGCATCACGGATTCCTCAAACAAGCGCGTAGACCGATCCCCGTAATGCGTGATGCGTGATGCGTAATGCATCGCATTTGGCTGACAGAATCTGGTCGACCGTCTAATATGTCGTCTTCATGCGACTCGGCTTTCTGCTCAACCAGGAAACCTGCATCGGCTGCCACGCCTGCACCGTCGCCTGCAAATCCGAGCATCGGGTGCCCCTGGGCGCCTTCCGGACGTGGGTGAAGTACGTCGAGAAGGGGACCTTCCCCGACGTCCGACGCCACTTCTCCGTGATGCGCTGTAATCACTGCGACGACGCCCCCTGCATCCCCATCTGCCCCACGAACGCCCTCTTCCGGCGGCCCGACGGGGTCGTCGATTTCGACCCGGCCGCGTGCATCGGGTGCAAATCGTGCATGCAAGCCTGCCCCTACGACGCCCTGTACATCGATCCGGAGACCGAGACGGCCGCCAAGTGCAACTTCTGCGCCCACCGGCTCGACGCCGGGCTCGAGCCCGCCTGCGTGATCGTCTGCCCCGTCCAGGCGATCGTCGTCGGGGATCTCGACGATCCGGACAGCGCCCTGGCGAAGCTGGCCGCGAACGGCGGCGCCGTCCGCAAGCCGGAGCTCGGCACGCGCCCCAAGACCTTCTACCTCGGGGCCGACCCGGCGTCGCTCGACCCGCTGCAGATCGACGACCGCGGCCCCTATGCATTTTCCGCGGGCGGCCCCGTGCCGG
>DASXTT010000181.1:0-5166 GCA_036505255.1 Planctomycetota bacterium
ACGGCTCGGAATGTGCGCGACGCTCAGCGATCTGCATTCAGCTCTCGGCTCGGGACCTCCGGCTGACAGCTGACCGCTGAAAGCTGACGGCTAACTATGATCGGCCGAATTCACCATCGCCGGCGCGTCCTGGCTTGGCACGCCATCGAGCTCGCGGCCGGGGCGGGCGCGTTTTTCGCGGCGTATCACGCCCGCGTCGCCCTCGGGTCCCATTTCCGGGAGTCGGTGGTCCCGTTCGCCCAGATCCTCTGGCTCCTCCCCGTCTATCTCGCCTTCTGGTCCGCCTTCACCTGGGGCACGAACGCGTACCGGGCCTTCCGCACGCGCGGGCCGCTGAGCCATGCCTTCAACCTGACCGCGGTCAACGCCCTCACGATCTTCTCGGTGTTCGGCCTCCTCATGATGCTCCGTGAGATCGAGGTCAACCGGACCCTCGTCCTCTTCACCGGCGCGGCGAATTTCGTGATCGTCTTCCCTCTCCGGGTCGCGGCCCGGACCCTGCTCGGCTATTACACGGCCAAGGGTTACGACCGCCACTTCGTCCTCGTCGTGGGCACCGGGCCCGACGCGCTCCGGGTCGCGTCCGACCTCGAGGCCACCTTCGGGGCGGTCTACCAGGTGCGGGGGCTGATCGCCGAAGACCCGGCGGAGACCGGCCGGACCGCGGGCGCCTTCAAGGTGCTCGGATCGGTGCGGGAGCTGCCGGAGATCGCACGCCGCGAGGTCGTGGACGAAGTATTCGTCGTTCCCGCCACCATGGACCTCCACGCCTGGCACCGCGAAGTCCGCGACCTCGACACGATGGGCGTGGTCGTCCACCTCAGCCTCCCGCTGTTCGTGGAGATGAGCTCGCGCCTCGAGACGACGCACATCGTGGACCGTCCCTTCCTCACCTTCTCGTCGGTGCCGCCCTCCGAGTTCCAGCTGACGTTGAAGCGCCTGATCGACGTCGCGGCGTCCCTCGTCCTCCTAGTGGCGCTGTCGCCCCTGCTTCTTCTCCTCGGCCTCCTGGTCGTCGTCACGTCCAAGGGCGGCGCGCTTTTTCGGCAGCAGCGGGCGGGGATGAACGGGCGCCGGTTCACGCTCCACAAGTTCCGCACGATGGTTGAGGGGGCGGAGCGTCAGCGGGGAGAGCTCGAGACGAAAAACGAATTGGACGGCCCGGCGTTCAAGATGCGGAACGACCCCCGGGTCACGTGGATCGGACGCCTCCTCCGGAAGACGAGCCTCGACGAGCTGCCCCAGCTCTGGAACGTCCTCAAGGGGGACATGAGCCTGGTCGGCCCCCGGCCGCTGCCCGATTACGAGGTCGAGAAGTTCCGGCCCTGGCACCGGCGTCGGATGAACATGCGCCCCGGGATCACCTGCCTGTGGCAGATCAGCGGCCGGAGCGAGGTGGGCTTCGACGACTGGATGCGGCTCGACCTCGAGTACATCGACCGCTGGTCGCTCTGGCTGGACTTCTCCATCCTTGTCCGGACGCTACCCGCCGTGCTCCGCGGGCGCGGGGCGTACTGATGCGCAAGTTTGCGGGTCGCCTCGAGGTCGTGCCGGAAGCGCGCCGTTCCCGGCTCCCAGAGTCCGGATCCCTGCGCTTCGGCGGGAGGCTGGAAGCGGGAAGCCGGAAGCCGGACAGGCTCCAATGAACGATGATCGCCGCCTCATCTTCGGCCTGTTCCTCGTCGTCCTTGCCGTCCGGTTGATGGCTCTCGCGGGCACCTACACCTTCGGAACCGACTCCGCCGCGTTCCTGCGCATGGCGGAGCTCATGCGCGAGGGGTCGTGGCACGAGGCGCTCAAGACCGGCTATCACCCGGGCTATCCGGCCGCGATCGCCGCCGTGGCGTCGGTGACGGGGAATATCGTCGGCGCCGGGTTCCTCGTCTCGCTCCTGTTCGGCTCGCTCGCGGTCCTGCCGCTCTTTCTGCTGGCCCGCGACAGTTTCGGCCGCCCGGCCGCGCTCATCACGGTGGCGCTGTACGCGCTCCACTACTCGCTCGTCGATCTGCACACGGACGTGATGACCGAGGGGCTCTTCTGCGCGACGCTCTTTACCGCCCTGTGGATGGGTGCGCGATTCATCGACGCCCGCAAGCTGGCGTGGGCCCTCGGCGCCGGGCTCGCCGCGGCCGGCGCCTACCTGGTACGCCACGAAGGGCTCATCGCCGTGTGCGGGCTCGTCTGCTGGTTCGCGTTCGAGGCCGTACGCCGCAGGAATCGGGAGTCGGGCGACTTCGTCCTCGGGATCGGTTTCCTGGCGGGGGCGTTTTTCATCGCGTCGATGCCGTTCCTGAACTGGGTGCGCCAAGAGATGGGTCAATGGGCGACGACCGCGAAGGGCAGCGGGATCCCGCTCCGCATGGCCCTGGAGGGCGAGGCCGTTTCGTACCGCGGCGACCTGACGGCCAAGGCGCTCATCGCGTTCGTCCGGCTGAATTACTTCGTCCTCCTGGTGCCGCTGGCGGCCGGGCTCGCGCTGGCGTGGCGCCAGAAGCGGTGGCGTCGGCTCTATCTCCTGAGCTGGGCGCTCGCGTATTACGCCGGCGTCGCCTACACGATGCAGGGGATGGGCTACGTCAGCTACCGGTATCTCCTTCCGGGCTTCTGCATCCTGCTCCCCTTCATCGCGTGGGGCCTGCTGGAGCTGATCCGCCTGTGGCCGATGGGGCCGCCGCATCGAGTCGCGGCGATCGCGACGTTCGCTCTCTGCTTGCTCGTGGGCTACCGGAACTTCGACGTCCACCGGTGGGAGGACCTGCCGCTCGTTCGGGCCGGGGAGTGGATACGTGGGCATTCACAAGGGCGGCCCCGCATCTTGAGCACGCGCGACAAGGTCGCGTGGTTCGCCAAGGGTGATTTGGGCCCGCCACCTGCGACGACCGACGAGGCGGCCGCGGCTGATTTTCTTGTTTTCACGCGGCACGACTTCGACCGGCGGGAGTGGGCATGCATGCCGGACCTTGAACGCGACGCGCGCTTCGAGCGGATCCCGGACGATTTCACCGCGGGCGCGAAAAGACAGCGGCCGGTCATCCTCTATCGCGTCAAGCCCCAAAAAAAGTCCTGATCGCGGAGGCCACGCGATCGACGCCCTCGTCGCCCAACTCCGGGTACATTGGCAGCGAGAGGACCTCGTCCGCCGCGCGTTCGGCCTCGGGGAATCGACCTCGACGGTAACCGAGCGACGCGAAGGGCGGCTGAAGATGAAGGGGCAGGGGGTAGTGGACCCCCGTCTCGATTCCCTGCCGCTCGAGGTGCTCCCGGAGCGCATCGCGCTTCGGAGTCCTGATCACGTACAGATGCCACACGGATCCGGGATCGGGCGACGGCAGGATCAGCGGCAATCCCTTCAGCCGGTCACCGTAGCGGGCCGCGAGCGCCCGGCGCCGCCCGTTCCATCCGTCGAGTCGCGGGAGCTTCACGTTCAGCGCGGCGGCCTGGACCTCGTCCATGCGGTAATTCCAGCCGAGGAGGCCGTGCTCGTACTTCGACGTCCGGCCGTGATCCCGCCTCAGGCGGACGTCCTTGGCGACATCGGAGTCGCTTGTGACGACCGCGCCGCCGTCGCCGATCGCCGCGAGGTTCTTCGAGGGGTAGAAGCTGAAGGTGGCCGCGTCTCCGAACGATCCCACTCGTCGGCCTCCGTGGACCGCTCCGTGCGCCTGGGCCGCGTCCTCGACCACGAAGATTTCGCGGCGCCTCGCGATGTCCACGATGGCGGTCATGTCGCAGGGCGTTCCGAACAAGTGGACGGGCAGGATCGCCCGGGTCCTGGCGGTCAGGGCCGATTCGAGGTTTCCGGGATCGAGATTGAAATCACCGGGGCGGATATCGGCGAAGACGGGAGTCAGGTTGGCGTGAAGCAGGGCGGTGCCCGTGGCGACGAAGGTGAAGGGCGAGGTGAGTACTTCGTCGCCCGGCTTCAGGCCGCAGGCGAGGAAGGCGAGATGGAGCGCGGCCGTGCCCGAATCCACGGCGATCGCCTCCCTCGTCCCGCAGAAGGAGGCGAACGCCTCCTCGAATCGGCGCGTTTCGGCGCCTTGGATGAATCTTCCGGAGGCGAGGACCCGGGCGACGGCGTCGGGAAGGTCCGATCCGAGGGAGCGATGGGACGCGAGGACGTCCACGAGCGGGATGCGGGAATCCATCGGGCCTCTATGTATCAGGTCGGGCGACCCGCGGCAATCAACCCCGTCGCGATGTGCGCGGCGAAGGCGGCGTTCGTCGCGACGTAGCGGCGCCACAGGCGGGCTGGATCCTGTGAGAGGCGCCAGGCCCATTCGAGGCCGAAGCGCTGGAGCGTTTTCGGCGCGCGCGTGAACCGGCCCGCGAGGATTTCGAAGGCCGCCCCGACGCAGGCGACGAGCGGGACGCGGATCCGGTCACGGTGGTGGAGCGCCCACACCTCCTGCTTCGGCGCCCCCAGGGCGACCCAAAGGATGTCGGCCCCGCTGTCGTTGATGCGGCTCAGGTCGGACGGCCGGACCTTCCGGTCGAAGGGTGGCGATTCCATTCCGGCGATCCGAGCGGGGTCAAGCCGCCGCCCCAGATCCGAAAGGACCGCGGGCGTGGAACCGTAGAAGTAATGGCGGAAAGGTTCGGCGAGGAATCGAAGCATCAGATCGTGTCCGTGGATGCGGGGGCCGAGGGGGCGCCCCGCGAGTTTCGCGGCCCAGACGACCGGGACGCCGTCGGGCCACGCGATGAAGGCTTCGTTGACGGCGCGCCGGACCTCGGGGTTGCGCCGGGCCTCGGTGTAGGTGTGGGCGTTGACGGCCGCGAGAACGAGGCCGCTCTTCCGGCTCCGGACGGCGTCGCGGGCCGCCTGGATCATCTCCTCGGGAGTGGCGCGCGTCACCCGCACGCCGAACAGGTCGATTTTGGGGAGCATCGCTGTCGCCGGGAGTATTATTAGCAGAATTCATGCGATCCACGTGCCGGGTGATTCTCGCCAGCCCGCTCCCTCCTCCCTACACCGGCGTGGAAGTCCTGACCTCGCACCTCCGGAACGTGCCGTTGGGCGACGGATTCGTCGTGGAGACCCCGTTTCCCCCGCGGGGCCGGCCCGCGCGCGAGAAGGGTGAGTTCTCGCTCCGCAACATCCTCAAGACCCTGGACGACCTGACCCGTCTCTGGCGCTCCCTGGGCGCCCCCGGGCCTCGCGTG
>DASXTT010000182.1:0-2987 GCA_036505255.1 Planctomycetota bacterium
ATGGGTTCAGGTCCGCCCGCCCTCCTGCCGATGACCCCATGAGAGGAACGACATGCCGGACACGGACCATCTCTGCAGGCACTGCGGCTCGGGCGGGTTCTGGAGCGCCCTCGGGCGCGGATTCCGCTCCCTGTTGCGGCCCTCGCGCCGCGAGGACCGCCTCTCCTACATCCCGGTGGACGAGATCCACGACAACCCGCACCAGCCGCGCGAGTACGTGGTCGAGGGGCCCCACGCGAGCCTCAAGGCCTCGATCGAGAAATACGGCGTCATCGTGCCGGTCATCGTGAACCGCGACCACGGCCGGTACGTCCTCATCGCGGGCCAGCGGCGGCTCATGGCGGCGCGTGACCTCGGGATGAAGATGATCCCGGCCATCGTCCGGACCCTTTCCCCGCGCGAGATGATGCAGGTCGCGACCCTCGAGAACCTCCACCGCGAGAGCCTCAACCCGATCGACCTCGTCCTGATGCTCGACCGCCTCCGCCTCCGCTGCCCGGGGGTGACCGAGACCGACCTCGCCCACACGATGGGGCTCAAGCCCGAGGAGGTGGCCCGGGGCCGAGCGCTCCTCAAGCTGCCGGTCCCCGTGCAGGAGGCGCTCCGGGCCGGCATGGTCACGGAGGCCCAGGCGGAGATCGTCGCCGAAATCGAGGACCCCAACGTCCAGCTCGAGGTCGTCGAGATGGCCTACAACGCCGGGCCCGAGATGCCCGACGAGGACCTCCGGGGCGTCGTCGACCGGATCAACCGCAAGGAGCCCTCGTTCATCACCACGGACGGGAGCCCGCACTTTCACGCGTCGCACTGCCCCTACGCGGTCATGATTCCCGACGACCGCCGCCTCAAGTTCTACACGAAGCGTGAGGCGGGAAGGCGCGGGAAAGTCGCCTGTATGCAGTGTCTCTAGACAGACTTCAGACATCAGACATCAGACTTCAGTAGGAAGCCCTCAGCTCTCAGCCGTCAGCCGTCAGCCATCAGCCATCAGCCGACAGCGGACAGCGGAGAGCGGACAGCCATCAGCCCTGAGGCAATCTGCTAAGATTGGCTTCATGGACCCCCGGCCGGCGCTGACGAACTGCACCCTCGACGAGGTCGAGGCGCTCCTGGAGTCCCTCGGGCTCGAGCGCTGGAGGGCCAGGCCCATCCTCCAGTGGATCTACCGCCGCCGCGCCGCCTCCTTCGAGGCGATGACCGACCTCTCCAAGGAGGCCCGGACGCTCCTGGCCGGGAAGTTCCGCATTTTCGGCTCCCAGGTCCGCGACCGCCACGTGAGCCCCGATCGGACCGAGAAGCTCCTCGTCGCCCTCGGGGACGGGAACCTCATCGAGACCGTCCTCATCCGCGAAGGGGACCGGAAGACCGTCTGCGTCTCGACGCAGGTGGGCTGTCCCGTGAAGTGCGTCTTCTGCGCGAGCGGTCTGGAGGGCCTCGTGCGCAACCTGACCGCGGGGGAGATCGTCGAACAGGTCGTCTTCGCGGCCAATCTCCTCGAGGCCGAGGAGCGGATCGACAGCCTCGTGATCATGGGGATCGGCGAGCCGCTCCTCAACTACGCCAACCTTGTCCGGGCGCTCCGGACCTGGAAGGCGCCGTGGGGGATGGGGATCGGCTACAACCGGGTGACGCTCTCGACGGTCGGGATCCTCGACAAGCTCCCGAAGCTCGTCGAGGACGGGGTCGCGCCGAACCTCGCCCTCTCGCTCCACGCGCCGAACGACCGGATCCGGCTCGAGGTCGTGCCGACGATGAAGAAGAAGATCGCGGAGCTCGTGAAGGCGGGCATCGAATACCGGAGCGCCACGGGGAAGAACGTGACCTTCGAGTACGTGCTCCTCGACGGGATCAACGACGACAAGAAGCACGCCCTCGAGCTCGGCAAGAAGCTCCGGGGGACGCGCTGCAAGGTGAACGTGATCCCGTTCAACCGGGTCGAGGAGACGCCCTACAAGTCCCCGTCGCCCGCGCGGGTCGACCGGTTCGTCGAGGCCCTCGGCTCCTGCGGCGTGCCCGTCATGGTGCGCAAGCGGAAGGGGGACGCGATTTCCGCGGCGTGCGGCCAGCTCCGGGCCGCGGCGGAGCGGCCCGTCTCCAGCGAGACGGCGGTGCTCGTCCGGGGGGAGCCGATCCCGATCCCGCGCGAGGCGCTCGCCGATCTCCCGGCCCCGGACGAAACGCCGTGACGGTTCCGAACGACGCCATCTACGGGGCGGCCGCCCTGGTCTCCTACCTCGTCGGCGCGATCCCCTTCGGGTGGCTCGCGGCGAAGCTCGCGAAGGGGGTCGATCTCCGGACCGCGGGCTCGGGGAACATCGGGGCGACGAACGCGGCGCGGGTCCTGGGCACCGCGTGGTTTCCCCCGATTTTCGCGCTCGACTTGCTCAAGGGATTCGCGCCCCCTTTCTGGCTCGCGCCGTGGGTGGCGGCGAACTGGCCGTGCCCGGTCTGCATCAGCCTCGAGCCCGTCCTCATGGCGGTTTGCGGGGTCGCGGCGCTGGCGGGCCACCTCTTTCCCGTCTACCTGCGCTTCAAGGGGGGCAAGGGCGTGGCAACGGGGGCGGGCGTGGTCTTCGCCCTGAACTGGATCGCGGGGGCGGCGGCGGTCGCCGTGTGGCTGGCTGTTTTCGGGGCGACCCGGTACGTGTCGCTCGCCTCGGTCGTGGCGGCGCTGGCCCTGCCCGTGGCGCAGTTCCTGCACAAGCCCGCGGATCCGGCCGCGAGGACGATCAATTTCGCCCTCTTCGTGCTGCTGGCGGCCGTCGTGGTCTGGCGCCATCGCGACAATCTCGGGAGGCTGAGGCGGGGCGAGGAGCCCAAGGTGCGGCTTCCCGGCGCGGGGGATCCGCCATGAGTGAAACCATCGCCATCCTCGGCACGGGCGGGTGGGGGACCGCGATGGCGATCGTCGCGCGGCAGGCGGGATTCCGCGTCCGCCTCTGGGGGCGCCGCCCCGAACAGGTCGAGGCCCTGCGGCGCGACCGCGA
>DASXTT010000183.1:0-7905 GCA_036505255.1 Planctomycetota bacterium
GCCGCCGATCCCCTCGGCGTCAAGGCGCAGGTCGGCATCCTCCCCGAAACTATCGAGACCTTCGACCGCCTCACGGGTTGGGAGCTCGTCGTCTTCAGCGGCCTCATGCACGGCCTGCCCGAGGACGAGGCGGAGCGGAGAGCGGAGCGCCTGCTCGAACTCATGGACCTGAACGCCGAGGACCGCGCACGCCTCGTCATCGACTACTCGATGGGCATGCGGAAGAAGGCCGCGCTCGCGTGCGCCCTCATCCACGGCCCCGAGGTGCTCTTCCTCGACGAGCCGTTCAACGGGATCGACGCGATCTCGACGCAGGCGATCCAGAAGGTGCTGCAGGGACTCACGGCCAAGGGCGTGACGATCTTCTACACCTCCCACGTTCTCGAAGTGGTGGAGAAGCTCTGCACGCGGATCGCGATCATCCACCAGGGTCGGCTTCGAGGCATGGGAACCGTGGCGGAGCTGGGACAGCAGGCCGGGCTGGGGACCGGTGCGGCCCTGGAGGACGTCTTCGTCACCATGGTGGGAGGGGGGCTCCGCGCGGGGGGCGACCTCGACTGGATCGGCAAGCCTCCCGCGGCCGGCTCATGATCCGCCACCTCCGGCTCCTGGCCTGGCTCCGCTGGAAATATCTCTGGCGCAGCCGCCGCTGGATCACGGCGATCCTGACCGTGGTCGTTTCGATCGGCTTCGCCTTCTTCCTCTTCATTGGCAGCGCGACCGTCCTGAGCGCCGGATTCATGAAGTTCGGCACCCCGGCCATGTGGGAGGTGCTGCACCTGGCCTTCGCCCTCCTGTACTTCCTCTGGCTCTACTCGGGAAGCCTGAACGACATCTACGATCCGGGCCGGCTGGCGCCGTATCCCATACCGCCCCGGACGATCTTCCTGGGAAGCACGCTCTCCTCGTTCATCGGCCCGATGCCGATCATCGGGGGGGCGCTTCTCGCCGGATTCGCGACGGGCATTCCGGGCACGCCGGTCGAGCAGATCGCGCGGGCGGCCATCTTCCTCTTCCTCATCGTCCATCTTCAGCTGGTGTCGCGGCTGATCCGGCTGACGTTCCTGGCGGTGCTCACGAGCCGCCGGTGGCGCGACGCCGCGGTGCTCCTCTCGACGCTCTTCGCCGGCGGCATTTACGTCGCCCTGCAGCTGTTGAGAAGGGACACGGCGGAGGACGCGGTCCGGACCGTCGTGGACTTCGCGCGGGCGGGAGGCCCCTCGACCTGGCTCGCCTGGATTCCCCCGGTGTGGCTCTCGTGGGGGTACGCGCTCGACGGGGTCCGATCGGCCGTCGGACTCGGCGCGTTCTCGGCCCTCACCTGGCTCGTCTACCGGGCGGGGGGATGGGCGGAGGAGCGGCTGGCTTTCTCGGAGCCGATCTTCCACTACCGGCGCCGGCGCGCCTCGACCAAGGGAAGAGTCCGATTTATCCGGGGCGTCGCGCGGGCGATCGCGGCGCTCGCGGGATCGGTCTCAGCGGCGGTGGCCCGGAAGGAGATGGCCGTCTTCTTCCGGGATCCGGCCGTCCGCCACAGGGTCCTGACGAGCGTCTTCTATGTCCTCTTTCCGATCGCGGCGCCCTTCTTCCTTCGCAACCGGGGCGGCGAGTCGAGCGCGTTGACCGCGGCCAATGTCGGCCACTTCGCCGGCATTTTCCTCATCTTCATCGAGATGTTCTTCCTCACGAATCTTTTCGGGCTCGAGGGGGTCGCGGTGCGGACGCTGCTCGCCTATCCCGCCCCCCGGCGCCTCCTGTTCCTCGGCAAGAACCTGGCCTACCTGGCGATCTTCGGCCCGTTCAACGCCCTCGCCATTTCGGTGCCGGCGATCCTGATGAATGAGACCGCCCGGCTCCCCTCGGTCCTCCTCCTGCATTTCGCCGCGCTCATCGTGGTGACGGCTCTCGGGAACGTGAACTCCGTCTATTTCCCGCTTCCCTTCCTCAGCCCGGGACAGCGCATCCCGCGGCGGGACGAGAGCGGATGCCTCGCCGGCCTCGCCCGCTCGGGACTTTATTTCCTGACGTTGTTCCTGCTCGCCCCGGTATTCGGGGCCTCCTTCCTCCTCGAGCTCGGAAAATCGCCCTGGGCGCTGGCGGCGGCCTTCGCGGGACTTCTGTACGCCTCGGCGATCTACGCGATCGGCCTCAAGGTCGCCGAGAAGGCGCTCACCGTGCGCGAGGAGGCCCTCGGCGATTACTTCCGGACGGCGTAGGCGTCCGAATCCCGAAGCCTCTTACGTGCGCCGCCGCCGCCGAGTATAAAGTTACAGATTCCGAGGAGGGCCCATGAGAATCCCGGCCGTTCTGCTTCTCGTCCTTTCCGTGCTGGCGCAGGAAAGCGCGACGCCTCCGGTGGCGGTGAGCTTCACCCTGGACGTCACCGATCCGGAGAGCGGCAACGTCAAGGTCGAGATGGGGGTGGAGAACAACCGGGACGACGAGCTGACGCTGGGGATTCCCGTCTGGGCTCCGGGACGATACCGGGTTATCCCCTTCAATCGGGCCGTCCGGGATCTCGAGGCCGAGGTCGACGGGAAAAAAGTCGACGTCGCCACCACCGACAGCGATTCCCAATGGACGTTGAAAACGGGACGCGCGGGAAAATTCACCGTCCGGTACACCCTGCGTCCCCAGGCGGTCCAGGTCCTCCAAGGCAACCTGACCAAGAACCATTACGATCTCGACGGGCCGGCCGCGTACCTCTACATCAAGGGCCGGATGAACGGCCCGCACAAGGTCACGTTCAAGCTGCCCGAGGACTGGAAAGTCGGGACGGGACTCAAGAAGCTGGGCGACGCGACGTACGGCGCCCGGGATTACGACACCTTCATCGACTGCCCCACGGAGCTCGGGAAATTCGACCTTCACGCCTTCACGCACGACAACGTGACCTACGAACTCGTGGTCCACGCCGCCGGGCCGATCGACGCCCCCAAGCTCACGGAGGTCTGCCGAAAAATCGTGGCGGAGCAGATGAAAATGCTCGGTCCCGCGCCGTTCGACCGCTATGTCTTCCTCCTCCATTTCCCGGAAGCGATGGGCGGCCAGGGCCTCGAACACCTCAACTCCACCGACATCGACTACCCCTACGCGGCCGTGAAGCTGGATCCCCTGCACGCCGCGAGCATGATCTCGCACGAGTTCTTCCACCTCTGGAACGTCAAGCGGATCCGGCCGAGGGAGCTGGGCCCCTTCGACTACACCCAGCCGGTCCGGTTGAAGGCCCTGTGGTTTTCGGAAGGGGTGACCAGCTACTACGGCGACCTGAGCCTGATTCGCGCCGGGGTCTGGACCCGCGAGCAGTACTTCCAGCACCTGGGCGAGGAGGTCCGGCAGCTCCAGCAGAACCCGGTCCGCAAGACCCAGACGGTCGAGGAGGCCTCGAGGACGGTGTGGGACCGGCGGCGGGGAAGCCGCGCGGGAGCCGTCGATTACTACAACAAGGGCGAACTGCTCGGCCTGCTGCTGGATCTCCGGATCCGCAAGCTCACCGCCAACCGGAAGTCGCTCGACGACCTGATGCGCCACCTCTACCGGACGCTCGTCGTGGAACCAGGCAAGGCGGGAAAAGGGGAGATCGGAATCGGATTCGAGGAGGACGGGATTCTCAAGGCGGCGAACGCGGTTTCGGGGACGGACTTCGCGGAGTTTTTCGGGAAGTACGTGTCGGGGACCGAGGAGCTGCCCTATGCCACGGTCCTCGAGGAGGCCGGCGTCCGCTTCCAACCGCAAAGGGTGAAATCGCTGGGCGTGCCCATGACCGGACTGCGGATCTCCGTCGATCCCCCCGAGGAGAGCGAAGCCGCAAAATCAGGCCTCCGAAAGGACGACCGCATCGTAAAAATAGGTGAGAGGGAGACGGACAACCGCGCCGAGCTGGCCAAGGCGCTGGAGGGCCTGAAGGTCGGGGATCGGGTCAAGGTGACCTTTTCGAGAAGCACCGGCGAGAAAGACAAGGAAGAGAAGATCGAGGCGGACCTGCCGGTCGTCGATCGGGAGACAGGGACGTACGTGATCGGCGCCGCGCCGGACCCGAGCGATCTTCAGAGGGCGATTATGGAAGGCTGGCTCGGATCCGGGAAATAAAGGGGATTGCATACAAGTTAAATGGGTGACTCGACCGAAAGGTAGTAATAGAGGCCGCCGGGCCGCGTCTAAATAAGGGATGGATCGACTTCGGCCGGGCCCGGCCGGACTGGTCAGGGGACCGATGGACGACCTGAAGAAGGGTCTGAAAGAGTCGCGGGAGTTTCTCTCCAAGGGACAGCACCGGGAGGCGCTGGCCCGCCTGATGCACCTCACGGAGAAGTATCCCGACGACAGGGATGTGAAAAGCGCCATCGCGGCGGCGCTGAACCTGCGCGGCATCGCCGAGGCGGAGAAGGGCGATATGGACCGGGCGGGGGTCAATTTCGAGCGGTCTCTCGGATACCAGGAAAACGCGGACGCCCACGTCAGCCTCGGCCGCCTCCACCAGAGCAAGGGCGAATTCCAGGAAGCCTTCCAGGAATACACCAAAGCGCTCGACCTCGATGAGGATCTCGGGGCGGCCCACGAGTACCTCGGGTACTACTTCCTCGAGGTGGGTGATCCCGAGCAAGCCGTGACGGCCTTCGGTCGCGCCATCGCCAAGGGATTGTCCTCCAAGCACATATATCTTGGCCTCTGGGAGGCCTATATGGGACTGGAGCGGAAGGAGCAGGCCCACGAGGCGATCCTGACGATCTCGCAGGAGCTCCCCGAGGACGACCAGGTCCTCGGAACGCTTGGCTTGTCCTTCGCCGTATGCCAGGGCGACTATGATCAGGCCGAGGAAGCCTGGAAGCGGGCGATCGGAATCAACCCGCGCAACCTTTCCAGTCTCTTCAACCTGGCCGGGCTGGCGGCGGTCCGGGGGCGTCGGAAGGAGGCCATGGATTACCTCCAGCTCTGCGTGAACATCGACAAGGGCAAGACCCTGGCGATGTGGAAAGAGGACATCGGCGCTTCCCGGCAGAAATTCGCGGCCTACGCCGGGGACGAGGACTTCCTCGACATCCTCGGGGTCACCTCCAACTGACGTTCGGGTTCATTATTGAATCAGGACCTCCCTTAGGCCTCCCGGGGCCCCTCCTGTCCCAAAAAGGGTCAATATTCCCTTGCTTCCGCCCCGGCATGGGATATACTTGCCTCCACGTACCCGACCGGGGAGGGTCCCCTCGGATCGTCGCGCTACGCGCGGTCGGGGTATGTCACGATTTAAGGCGCTTTCCGTGCAGCATCCGGTGATGCTCCCGGACCGGTATCACATCGTTCGCACCCTGGGGCAGGGCGCGACGGCGAGGACATTCCTCGCCCGGGACGATTCCCGCCGGAATCTCGAAGTCGCCGTCAAGGTCATCGAGAACAACGCCTCCGCCGACGTCCGCCTGCGGCTGAAGCGGGAATTCACGGCGCTCTCCAGGATCGCCCACCCGGGGTTCCCGAGGGCGCTCGATTTCGGGATCGCCGGCCCGAGCTGTTTCTACACGACCGAATTCGTGGAGGGCGAGGACCTCTCCAAGTTCCTCGGGCATGAAACCAACCGCGCCCCTGGAATCGTTCTGCAGATCGTGGTCCAGGTTGCCGGAGCGCTCGATCATCTCCGGCGCAACGGCCTCGCCCACGGAGATCTCCATCCCGGGAACATCCTGGTCGTGGGGGACGGCGCCTCGGTGTCCGTCAAGCTCATCGACCTCGGGCTCGCCGCGCCCGACGCCTCCGTGGGGGAGGATCTGCGCACCTTCGGACGCCACCTCCTGAAGCTCCTGCCCGTGAAGGATTCGCCGGTCCGCGCGCTCGTGGAGCGGCTGGTCACGTCGAAGCCGGGCCGCAGGATCGAGGATCCCGACGCGGTTCTCGCGGCGGGCCGGCTCATCGACCCGGCGGTCGTCGAATTCGCCGGCCGGGACCTGCGGCTGTTCGGGCGCGACCGCGAGCTGAAGGAAATCGGCGCCCTCCTGGAGGCGACGCTCTCCGCCAAGGCGGGCGGTCGGGTCGTTTCCATCCACGGCGAATCGGGATCCGGCCGGTCGGCGCTTCTCGACCAGGTGCGCATCGAGGCCCAGACGCGCGGGTTCCTCGTGGGCGTCGGTTCCGCCGCCGATGGCGGCCGCATCCCCTTCGAGCAGGCCCGGGCGGCCCTGGAGACGCTCGGTCCGGCGGGGTTCCCCCGCGAAATCCTGGAGCGCCGGTTCATCGACACCTCGGAACTCCGGCTGGCGGTGACGCGCGCGCTCGTGGCGGCCGCGGAGCAGGTCCCGGTCGTTCTCATTTTCGACGACCTCGACCGCGGTGACCGGGACAGCCGGTCCCTCGTGGAGCACCTGGCGACGGTCCTCGCGCTCCGGAATTCGTCGCGGATCGCCCTCATCGCCGTCGGGCGTACGCCCCCCTTCCCCCGCGAGCGCGCCCTCGAGATCGAACTGAAGCCGCTGGATCGGTCCAACCTTTCGCACCTGGCGGGCGCCTGGGCGGGCGGGGCGACGCCGTCGGCGGGGCTCATCGACGAACTGGCGGCCGCCTCCCGGGGCCATGCGGGTCTCGCGCGCGAACTCCTCGACGCCTCCAGGACCCGGACGGTTGTCACCGAGGGAGCGTTGCGCCTGCGGCCCGGCGCGCGGCTGGCGCTGCCCGCGGACCGTCGGGCGGACGTGGCCGCTCAGGTCGCGGATCTCGACGCCGTCACGCGCGAATTCCTCGAGGTGCTCGCGCTGCTGATCCGGCCCCTTCCCCTGCGCGAGCTCCGGGCGATCACCGGCATCGCGAAGACCGCGGAGGCGCTCGAACAGCTGCTCGATCTCGGATGGGTGGATGCCGCTCCCTCGGGCTGGCGGATGACCTCGGCCTTCCTGCGGCGGTCGATCGAGGAAGCGATTCCCGAGCCGCGGCAGACGGAAGTCCACCTGAAGATCGCGCGGGGCCTCGAGAACTGCGGCGGCCAGATCTCGTTCGAGAAGCAGGAGATCATCGCCCACCACTACCTCCACTCGCCCGACGTCGCGGCGGCGGAGCGGTGGGGGCTGGAACTGGGCGACGTGCTCCTGCGGCGCCAGGCGTACCTCGGGGCGGGCGAGGTTTTCGAGCGGGTCGCCCGCCGGGGCGGCGCGCAGCGGCTCCAGGCGTGGGAATCGGCGCGGACCGCGTGGAAGAACGCGGGCCACTTCGAGCGGATGGTGGCGGCGGCGAGGGAGCGCGTGGCCGCCGACGGCTCGGGTCCGGCCCGCACGGCCCTCGCCGAGGCGCTCATGGAGCGCGGCGAGTACGGCGCGGCCGTCACCGAGTACGACGCGGCGCTCAAGGATATCGCGGTGGTCCCGGCCGAACGGGCGAAGATCCAGCTCGCGTGCGCCTGGATCTTCAGCGTCCTCCGCCGGCCCGTCGAGGAGAAGGAGCGGATCGAGCTCGCCCGGGAAACGGGCAAGGCGGACGAGCTCGGACTCGCCTTCGCGGAGGGGTCGCACGCCCTGAACACGGGCGAGGGCGGGGAAGCGGTCACGCGCTTGGAAAAGGCCCTCCAGCTCGCGCGCCGGTGCGGCGACCATCAGGAGCAGTTTCGGGTCCTGCGCTACCTGAGCCGGGCCTACTACCAGTTGCTCGGCAAACCCGACGAGGCCCGTGCGCTCCTCAAGGAAGCCACCCTGATCGCGCGGCGGCAGGGCTGGAGGGTGCACGCCATCCAGGCTGAATCGCTACTCGCGACGATATTGGAAGTGACGGGCGCTCATGCCCAGTCCCTGCTTCTAAAGCGGCGGGTTCTCGAATGCGCCATCGAGTCTGGGCAGTGGATGATGATTTCCAACTATGCCCAGAACTTGGCTCAAATCGCATTCATGCATGGGACCGTTTCGGAAGCCGAGAAGGCGGCCCAGTTGGCGATCGAAT
>DASXTT010000184.1:0-9532 GCA_036505255.1 Planctomycetota bacterium
GCCGACAGCGCTCAGCATTCAGCCGCGGAAGGCGGGAAGCTGGAAGCAAGCAGCTGATTTGGTAGTCTGATCGACCATGCTTCATCGATGGGCTCTCGTCGCTTTGCTCTTCACTCCCGTCCCGCAAGATCCTGACGCCATCGAACGCTCCGTCGACGTGAAAAAGGAAGTCGTCGTTCTCGTCAACGAGGCCATCCCCGATTCCGTCTCCATCGGCGAGTACTACGCTTCTCGCCGCGGGATCCCCAAGGAGCAGATCTGCCGGATCCGCACGACGGGCCAGGAAATCTGCACGTGGCCGCAGTTGCGGACGGACATCCTCGTCCCGCTTCGCGCGTTTCTCGACTCGAGGCCCGACGTCCTCTACATCGTCCCGACCTACGGCGTCCCGGTGAAAACGAGCGAGGAGAAGCCGGAAAACGACGGCAAGGGCGGACCCGAAGGGCCGATCACGGCCATGGTCACGGGCCGCGACTATTGCTGCATCGACCGCGAGCTCGAACTGCTCCGGATCGATCACGAGATCGAGGGATGGTTCGCGTCGAAGGTCTTCAAGGCCGAGAAGCGCCTCACGCGCGAGGACGGAATCTACATCGTGTCGCGCCTCGACGGGCCGACCGCGGAGGAGGCGCGCCGGCTGGCCGACCTCGCGCTCTACGGCGAGGCGTACGGCGTCGAAGGCCGCTCGCTCCTCGACACCCGCGGGATGACGAAGGCGGGGGAGGGGTACGCCGACATCGACCTCGAGATGAAGGGGATCGCGCCCATCTTCGAACGGCACGGGATCGAGTTCGACCACGACGACAAGGAGGACGTGGTCGACCTGGCGACGCGCGAGGACGCGGCCCACTACTGGGGCTGGTACACGGGCAACTTCGTCTGCTCGAAGGACGCCTTCCGGTTCCGCCCCGGCGCGGTGGGGGCGCACCTCCACTCGTTCAGCGCGGCCGTGCTTCGCCGGAAGAGCCAGAACTGGACCGGACCGCTCGTCCACCACGGGATCACCGGGACGTGCGGGACGGTGTACGAGCCCCTCGCGAACGGATTCCCGTACGGGACCATTTTCTTCGACCGGTTCCTGCAGGGGTACACCTTCGGCGAGTCGATGACGATGGCGACGATGTTCACCTCGTGGATGGCGGTCTACGTGGGCGACCCGCTCTACGCGCCGTACGCGGCGGGGATGAAGGCGCTGCAGGCGAAGAATCGCGAGACGGCGAAGACGGCGTACAAGTCGATCTCCGCCGCGCTCGACGGGGGGGATTCCGCGAAGGCCCTCGAGCTGGCGCGCGAGGTCGACGCGATCGGGATCCCGTACTCGGGGGCGGAAGACAGTTCCTTCCTGGCCCGCGAGGCGCGGTCGCGGGCCGCCTTCCCGGACCGGAAGGCGAGGGGGACCGTGGCGGAGCTGCGGAAGGCGATCGAAGCGGCGGTCGCCGCGACGGACGCGAAGCAGGGCGCGGCGCTGGGCCGCAAGGCGGTGGAGCTGTCGCCGGCGAGCTGCGACGCGAACCGTATCCTCGCGCGGTGGTCGGCGGAGCTGGGCTCGGGTCGTGAAGCCCTGGCCGCGGCGGAAATCGCGGAGAAGGTGGACCCCGGCTTCGAGGCGCTCTACTGGAAGGGACGGGCCCTGCTGTTGATGAAGCGTCCGAAGGAGGCGCTCGCGGCCTTCGACGGCGCCCTCGCGGTGAAGTTCGATCTCGAGGCCCTGCGACGGGCGGGCGAGTCCCTCGTGGAGATGAAGCAGTACAAGGAGGCGATCGAGCGACTCGAGGCGGTGGTGAAAGCCCAGCCGGAGGAGCTCGAGCTCGCGATGGAATTGGGGAAGGCCCTGATGGCGGTGAAGGAGTGGCGCCGGGCCGGCGAGACCCTGAGGGAGGCGATCAAGGACCTCCCGGTGGTGTGGAGCGACGTGCGGCCGTGGGCCTCGTGTTGCGATCTCCTGGCGCTCGCGCTGCGCGGCGAGGGAATCGACAAGGACAAGGCTCAGGAGCTGGCCCAGGTCGCCCGCGATCTCACGTCGGGGCGCATCCGTCCCACGCCCGCGGCGGTGGCCGCGAAGATCGGGACGGCGGTCGACGAGGCTTCGGACGCGAACCTGATCAACGAGATGCCCGTTTTCGAGGAGCGGTCGGGGGGTCTGCCCCGGCTCCGGCTCGCGAACCGGTCTCCGGGCGAAATGCAGGTCTACCTGAGCGGTCCGACCAGCCTCTCCGTCACGATCGCGGGATACCCCGGAAAGGGGAAAGAAAGGGTGACGGAAGTGGAACTCGCGCCGGGGATCTACCGCATCGCGGTGGTGGTCGCCGTGAAGGGGGGAAAGCCGAACAAGCTCAAGAAGGAGCAGCGCGTCGAGCCCGGCGCCGTGCTGGGCCTGGGGATCGACGACCAGCTGAAAGTCTACAAGCCGCCGCCCAAGTGAGCTTCCCGTTCCCCGTTTCCCGATTCCCCGTTTCAGAAGCTTGAAGCTTCGAGCTTCCGAAACGGGGAATCGGGAACGGGAACTTGGGAGCGGCTCGAGATCCCGACTACTCCAGCACTCTCAGAAATCTCCCGTCGGGGCTGAAGGCTTGGAGTCTGTGATTCCCGCTGTCCGCCACCCAGACATTCCCCTCGGGATCGAAGGCGACCTGCTTGGGGTCCGACAGCTCCCCGTGCTTCCTTCCCGGCCTCCCGAACTCTCTCTTGAAATGGCCGTCCAGGTCGGTCACCTGGATCCTGCAGTTGTAACGGTCCACGATGAACAGCTCGGTCCCGTCGGGCGAAACCGCGATGCCGTCGGGCACCCGGAATTCGCCGGGCCCGACATGGCGGATATAGTCGGCCCAGCTCCCGCCCGCGCCCACTCCCGCAAAGACCGCCGCCAGGATCAGCGCGAGCTTCTTCCGGCGGAGGATCATGAACAGGGCGAAGCTGACCACTCCCGCGGGAATCGTGACATACAGCACGATCGGAAAAAGCGCCTCGTGGCCGATGCGGAACCGCTCGACGCCATCCTTCGAGTAGCAGGCCAGGTAGTTCCGCTTGTTCAGCGAGACGTAGACCCGGTCCCCCAGGACGGTCACGCATTGAGGATCCTGCGGAACGCTCCAGGACCTGAGGAAGCGGCCCTGCGCGTCGAAGACGTTGATCCGCCGGTTGTGCTCGTCCGTGACGTACAGGTCGCCGTTGACGTCGCGCGACACGCCCTCCGGTCCATCCATCTGACCCGGCCCGGCCCCCCGGCTCCCGATGATGCGGACGAGCTTCGCCGTTTCACTCCGCGCGTCGATCTCGACCACGTTGTGCGTCGCGGTCTGGATGACGCGTCCGGGCTCGGGCACCACGATGTAGAGGCCGCGGCAGAACCCCCCGGGCTCCCCGTCGCCGTTGCGATACCCCTCGAGCGACGCGATCTCCTTCACCATTTTCCCGTGCCGGTCGAGGATGACGAGGCTCCCCGTGTCCTGATTGCCCACGTAGAAGTTACCCTGCGCATCGATCGCGAGTCCCTCCGGGTTCGCGAACCGTCCCTTCACGGCTTCATGCTTGTGGGTGGAGGGCCGGATCAGCCGGCGGAGCGGCGTTCTCGAGAGAATCCCGAGGACGGCCGCCGCGATCCCGAAGATCAGGACCAGGCGCTTCGTGCGCGCGCTCATGGAATTCCTTCCGACCCAGGCCCGCCCGGGATTACGGTCCGGCGGAGGCCCGCAGCTGCTCGCCCTTGAACACCGCGATCTCGGGAGGCCGGCGGTTGTAATCGCTGTAGCGAACCCACCGGGGTCGGACGCGCACGTACACGATGCCGGGCCAGGTCTGCCGGTCGCGCCCTTCCGGGAAACGCGCGAAGTAGATCTCCTTCAGGCGTTCGAGCTGGGCGCCGCGGGGCTCGTCGGCAACTCCCTCGTACTGCACGGTGCGCTCGTCGCCTTGGATCAGGCCTCCGATGACGAGCGCAATTCTCGGATTGTTTCGAAGGTTGGGGATTTTCCGGGCGGTATCGAGCGCGTCGAACAGGATTTCAAAATCGTCGGTCACCACGAAAGCGACGACGGCCGCCTGTGGTCCGCCCGACGGCGCCACCGAGGCCTGGACGGCCAAAGTCTGGCTCCGGACGAATTCCAGAAGCTCCACGCGGTTCATGGCGACAGGATACATCAGTGGCGGGAGTCGCGGGGCCCTGATATCGTTGGCCCCGCGCCATCTCGACCGAGCTGGAGCCGACATGGAAGTCCAAACCCGACCGGAGCCGCCGGAGTCGCGTCCCGCTTCCCCGGAACCGGCGAGGCCCCAGGTTTCGCCCTGGCGGAAGTTCCTGGCCTCCCCGGCCAGCTGGATCATCGCCGGATTGAACGTCGCGGTCTTCCTCTGGGTGGAGTCCCGCGGTCGGACCACCGACGGGGCGACGCTCCTCAGGTTCGGAGCCCTCGAGCGCTATCACGTCTGGGCCGGGGAGTACTGGCGGCTCGTCACCTCCATGTTTCTCCACATCGGCCCCGTCCATCTCCTCTGGAACGTCTACGCCATGCCCAGCTGGTGCGCCGTCGTGGAGCGGCGCGTGGGCACATGGAGATTCGTGCTGGCCTATTTCGTCGCCGGGATCGGGGCGAGCGCCACGAGCCTGCTCGGCCATCACGTCCTGGCGGCCGGCGCGTCCGGAGCCGGTTTCGGCATGATCGGCGTGACGCTGGTGCTCGCCTTCGTCGGGCTCGGAAGCTGGAAGGCATTTCTTGCCGATGCCGGGGTGAAGTACTCCCTGGTCATGACCGCGATCTGGGTGGCACTCGGATTCACCGTCATGCCCATGGACAACTTCGCCCACCTTGGAGGACTCGTCTTCGGCCTCGCGATCGGCTGGCTGCTGGCCCCCAGGAGCGCGCCTCGTCGCGTGGTGATCGCCTTGTGGATCGCTTTCGCGGTGCTTTTCACCGGAACGGTGGTGGCCGCCTGCTATCCGCGCGACAAGGACTTCAAGATCGAGACCAAGCCCTGATCGGTTTTCGCTTTTCCTTCGGATCCCGGCGCCGTCTAAACGATTGAATGCGCAGGTGGACTCTTCACATCAGTTTGTTGGCCCTCTCCGTGCCTCTCTTGCTGGGTTCATGCCATCGGGGGACCTCCTCCGCGAGAGTAGACCGGCCGACCGTGGTAATCGTGCGCCAAGATGAGAAAGGGGCTTGGGTTCCGCTGCCAGAACCGGTGACCGCCGGCCAATGGGTCCCGGAGGGAGACAAGTTTGGCAACGAGTTCGAACCCTCGAGCATATCCCGGGATTTCGTCGTCCATTTGATGTGGATGCCGGCGCCCCACACTCCGGTCGGAACCAGGACCCGGATCGGGGTTACCCTGTTCTCCTCGAATCATCCCGGCAGCTGCACCAACTCCGGTGAAAGGACGCTGCCCGATGTCACAATCGAGAAGGATAGGAACCCGGCGTGGAACATCGCCACAGGGGAGACGGTGCGCGCGGGGATACCTCCGGTCCTTCTCGGGATTGACATCCCAGAGTACGCGGGCCAGCAGTCCTCCAATATCCGGGGCTCCCCGGCCCCCCGGCTCACGGCCCTCTCTCCGTTTCTCAACGCGGGCGAAGTGATCGAGCTCAGAATCTCCTCCTACGACTGGCTCGGGGACGGAACGCTCATCATCGAAGCGGGCCTTGAGCGGGATTGGCAAGCTCCGCGTCGGCCGCCGAAGATTCTCTCATTCCCCACGGACCTCGACGGGAACGGCCTTCCCGACGCCCTCGAACACAGGCACGATCCGCCGGGGTCGCCCAAGTGAATCCGCCGCGACCCTTCGGTGGGCGCCGCATCAGGCCTTCTTTTCCGCTTTCGGATCGAGCGCGTCCCGAAGGCCGTCCCCGAAAATGTTGATCGCGAGCACCGTCAGCGTGATCGCGAGGCCAGCGAAGATCGCGAGGTGGGGCGACGTGCGGAACGCGCGGCGGCCCTCGTAGAGCATTGCGCCCCACTCCGGCGTCCCCGTCTCCACCCCCAGCCCGAGAAACGAAAGCCCCGCCGCCGTCAGGACGGCCGAGCCCACCCCGAGCGTCGCCAGCACGATGATCGGGCCGAGCGCGTTCGGGAGCACCTCGCGCCACAGCGTTCGCAAGGGCGTGGCGCCGAGCGCCCGCGACGCCTGGACGAAATCCTGCTCGCGCAGCGTCAGCACGCTCCCCCGGACCTGCCGGGCGAACTGCGGGATTCCCACGATCCCCACCGCGAGAATCAACGTCCCGAGACCCCGCTGCATCGCCGCCGCCATCAGGATCGCCAGAAGGATCGAGGGGATCCCGAGGAGGACGTCGAGGATCCGCGAGATCGCGTAATCGGTCCACCCGCCGAAATACCCGGCGACCGCCCCGAGCGGAACCCCGGCGACCATCGCGAGCGCCACCGCGGCCAGCCCGATCGCCAGCGACACGCGCCCGCCGTAGCCGATCCGCGCGAAGATGTCCCTCCCCAGGTCGTCCGTTCCGAGCCAGTGCGACCCCGACGGCGTCTGCAGGATGCGGTCCGGATTCATCTCCGCCGGGGAATGGCGGCTGACGATCCCGATGCCGAGCGCCAGGCCGCACAGGAGAACCAGGACCGCCAGCGCGCCCATCGCGGCGCGGTGGCGCAGGAGCACCTTCAGGGCCCGGTGGGTGATCGGCTTCACGGTTTCATGCCGCGTTATATGCAGGTTTTGACATATATGCCCGGGCCGACGGCGGACAGCCGTCCGCTTTTGACGCCGACGGCCGACGGCCGTCGGCTGACCGCTGTCTAGGCATAGTGAATCCGGGGATCAATGAACGCGTACATCACGTCGACGGCCAGGTTGACGAGGATGAAGAGCGCGGTGATCACCATCGCCGCGCCGCAGACCGACATCGGATCGCTGTCGAGCACGGAGGCGACGAGGAACGACCCCATCCCCGGCCACGCGAAGACGGTCTCCGTCAGCACCGCGCCGCCAAGCAGGTAGCCGAACTCGAGGCCGACGAGCGTCACGACCGGGATGAGCGCGTTCCGGAAGGCATGCTTCATGACGACGTGGAACGGAGCGAGCCCCTTGGCGCGCGCGGTCCGCACGTAATCGCTCCCCAGCACCTCGAGCATCGAGGCCCGCGTGATCCGCGCCGTCATCGCGAGCGGAATCGTGGCGAGCGTGCACGCGGGAAGCACGAGGCGCAGCAGCGCGTCGCGCAGGGCGCCTCCGTCCCCGGACAGGGCGCAGTCGAGGATCATGAACCCGGTGCGGCGGGGGACCTCGAGGGTCGGATCCAGGTTGCCCCCGTAGGGCAGCCACTGGCCGAACGCCAGGATGAGGAGCAGGCCGAGCCAGAAGACGGGGATGGAAACGCCGAAAAGCGATATCCCCGTCGCGAGATAATCCACCCAGGTTCTCGCGTAGACGGCCGAGAGGACTCCGGCCGCGACTCCCGCGGCGAGCGCGATCAGCAGGGCCGCGAGCGTCAGCTCGATCGTCGGCGGGAGATAAGTCGCGAGCTGCCGCGACACCGACCGCCCCTGGTTCACGTACGAGACGCCGAAATCGCCCCGGGTCACGATCCCCGCGAGGTAGCGGCCGTACTGCACGATGAGGGGTTTGTCGAGGCCGAACTCCCGCACCGCCCGCTCGCGCGCCTCGGCGGAGGCGCGTTCCCCGACGATCGCGGAGACCGGATCGCGGCCGCCGGCCCGCGACAGGAAAAAAACGATGAACGAGATGACGACGAGAAGGGGCACCGACATCAGCAGGCGCCGGACGATGTACGCGAACATCACTTCGACGCGGTCAGGCCGATGGTGTGGAGGTTGAACTGGATCGGATGCTTGAAGTAGTCCACGCCGGAGCCCACGGCCACCATCTGGCGCATGTGGGTCAGCGGGAAGGAGGGGATCTCGTCGTTATAGATCCGGGCCGCCTTGACGTAGAGGTCGTTCCGCTTCCCGAGGTCGGCCTCAACCTGCGCCTCCTCGACGAGTCGGTTGAATTCGGGGTGGTTGAAGAACGTGTTGTTCGTGCCCGAGAGCTCCTTGCCGATGTTCGCGCCGTGCAGGAGGGGGTTGAGGAAGTTGTCGGGGTCGGCGACGTCCGCCATCCACCCCAGGAGGTACATGGGGTGGCCCTCGCTGTGAAGCCGCCCGTCGAAGGCATTGCGGTCGAACCCCTGGATGCGGACTTTCAGCCCGATCTTCGACAGGGAATCCTGGATCACCTGCACCACCTTGTCGGGCTCGGGGACGTACGGCCTCGGCTCCGCGCGGAAGATGAGCTCCGCCTCGAAGCCGGGCGGGAGCGTGACCTTCGACAGGTACTCCTTCGCCTTCGCCTCGTCGTGCTCATAGTTCTTCAGGTCCCACGGCGCGGCGAAGAGGCTCGGGGGCAGGATCGTCTTTGCCGTATCGGCGCGGCCGTGGAAGGCGATGTCGACGATCTTCTTCCGGTCGAGGGCGTGGGCGACGGCCCTGCGGAAGTTGAGATCGTTGTACGGCGCCTTCCGCATGTTGAATCCCAGGTAGCAGATGTTCATCGCGCCGCCGTAGACGATGCGGACGCCCGGCGTCTTCTCGAGCGGGGCGATGTCCGAGAGCGTGATGTGGTCCACGACGTGCACCTCGCCCTTCTTCAGCTTCTCGATCGCCGTCTGGACGTCGGGCACGTAGAGGACGACCAGTTTCTCCATCCGCGCCTTCCCGGGTCCCGGGTAATCCTGATTGCGGACGAGGACGATCTTCGATTTCTCCTCCCACGTCCGGAAAACCATGGGTCCGGTGCCGACGGGATTGCGCGCGAACTGGTCGCCGTGCTTCTTCACCGCCGTCGGGCTCACGATCGCCGCGGGGAACATCGCGAGGCAGCCGAGGAGCACCTGGCTCGGCCGCGACAGGCGGAGGACCACCGTGCGCGGGTCGGGCGTCTCGATCGCGGCGATGTCCTTGTACAGCTCGCCGTAGGGAATCTGCGGCGGGGCGTGCGGCTTGACGCCGAGGAGCCGCTCCAGCGAGAACTTCACCGCCTCCGCGTTGAATTCCGTGCCGTCGTGGAACGTGACGCCGCCCCGGAGCCGGAAGGTCCAGGCCCTGCCGTCCGGCGAGCGCTCCCACGAATCCGCGAGGCCGGGCACGAGGTCCACGCCGCGGTCGCTGAAGCGGACGAGCGTTTCGAAGACGCTCTCGAGGATCATCGCGTCGCTTCCCCACTCGGTCCCGGCGGGGTCGAGGCGCCGGCTCTCGTCCCCGCGCGCGTAGAGGATCGTCCCCTTTTCGGAGGCGGAGTCGGACTTCCCGCAGCCGCCGCCAAGCCACATGGCGTTGATCAACACGAGGGCGCCGAGGCGGAGTCCGAAGTTCAAAGTGCGATGTCCAAAGTCAGGAGAGGACCCATCGGTACCGGCAGCCTTTGTTGAGGAGTTCGCCATAGGCGCACACAGGACTTTGGACATAGGACTTCAGACTTCAGACTTCAGATTTCAGACTTCGGACATCGGACATCGGACATCGGACTTCGTACCGGATCCTCACTTTCCAACCAAGGTGACTTGACGGTTGCCCGTGATGGC
>DASXTT010000185.1:0-5245 GCA_036505255.1 Planctomycetota bacterium
TCGCTCAGGACAAGTATAGTGAACGATCGTTCACCAGTCAAGTTGATTTGGGAAAGTTGTCAGACTTCGGACTTCAGACATCAGGGGGAGGCGGTCAGCCGACAGCGGTCAGCTGTCAGCAGTCAGCGGCCGGAAGCGGGAAGCGGGAAGCTACTTCTTTCGCTTCTCCAGCCCCCGTTTCGCATAGAAGTACCACCGCGAGCCGTAGTATTTCTTCACGATCTCCTCGTAGCTCTTGTACGCGTCGGCGTCGCGGTTCTTTTCGAAATCGGCGCGCGCCTTGAAGAAGAGAGTCTCCGCCGGCTGGTCATGCTCGCCGCGCAGCTTCGCGTACACGTCCAGGAGCGGCTTCGCGGCGTCGGTGAACTGGAAGTCCGTCCGGTATGCCCAGAAGTCGCGGACCCAGGAGTCGTTCTGCTCCTTCGCCATGCGGGCGGCCAGCGCCTTGCCGCGAACCGCGGACTCGCGCTCCGCCGCCTTCTGCACCGCCCCCGCCTTGCTCCGCTGCGCCGCGACCGTCGCGTCGCGCCACCGCTTTTCCCCCGCCGCCGCGAGGGCGAAGGCCCCCAGCTTCTTCGCGTCCCTTTCCGCGGCCGCGGCGCACCACTCGATCGCGTCCTTCACCGGCAGCGTGAAGAACATGTGCGTGGCCTCCGCGGGGTCGAAGAAACGCACCATCGGAAACCCCGCGTCGACGAACGAGAAGTGCGCTCCCTCCGAGAGGCCGATGTCGACCACGTCGTCCTTCCGGCCATGGACGATGGCGATCGCCACCCCCTTCCGCTTCTCGAGCTCCTCCCCCTTGTACCGCTCCGGTTCGCACTGCATCCAGAGGCCGCCCGCCACCGGAATCGCCCCCGCGAACTTCTCGGGATGGCCCATGACCACCGAGAAGGTCACGTAGGCTCCCTGCGAATGGCCTCCGACGAAGGCCCGCGACACCTTGAGCTTCTGGGTCAGCTCTTCATAGGCGGCCACGAGCAGCGGGGCGCTTTCGAAGGTGTAGTTGAATCCCTTCTCCTTCGAACCCGTCTCGCCGTTGATCCCGATGAGGATCCAGTCGCGCAGCCACGCCTGCTTCGCGAAGGAGTCGATGTACTCCCTGGAATTCGCGTTGGATCCGTGAAGCCAGACCAGGGCGGGCGCCCCGGCCTTGACGTTGTAGGACGGCGGGACCCGGACAAAAGTAGTCAGGCCGTTCGTCGTTTTCTTCTCGACGATTCCTTCGCCGCCCTGCGCCAGGGCGAGGATGAGTATGAGCGTGGAGCCCATGGGGCGATATCTTCGCAGATTCCAGATTCAAGATCCCAGATTCCAGTCTCCCGAAGTTCCGAGCTTCAAGCCGGAGCCGAAACGCTCATTTCCGGGCAGACCGCGTGAAACCCAGCTATGGAGCTTGGAACTGGACACTTCCGAGTGCTGGAGTCTGGGATCTGGATACTTGAAGCGGCACCTTTCATTTCTCCGGAGCCCGCGCGGTGCCCGTGCCGCGCGGGTCGGCGGCGCCGATCCACTCCTTCTTCGCGGCGTCCCACAGGACCGCCTGGACCCGGCCCCAGTACGGGCTCGACGTGAACCGCCCGAATCCGAAGCCGCGCTTCCTCAGCTCCTCCAGCGTTTCGCGCGGGAGGTCGAGCGACTTGTCTGGCGGATTGGACTCGAACACCAGGTGCGGCCCTTGCCAGTGCCAGCGCGGCGCGAAGACCGCGTCGCGCAGGCTCCGGCCCCGATCGACGACGTGATGGATCGCCTGAGTCACCGCCGAGGTGATTCGCCGCTCCCCGGCGGAACCCAGGACGAGCGCGACCTTCCCGTTTTTCCTCAGGACCGTCGGCGACTGGCCCGTCACGTGACGCTCCCTGGGCGCGACCGTCCCCGACACGCCCTGCGTCGCGTTGTAGTAGAAGCCCAGCCCCTTCGCCGGTCCCGCGCCGAACCACGGGCCGAGCGATTGCGTGAAGGCACAGGCGTTCCCGTCGCGGTCGACGACGGAGATGTGCGTCGTGTCCCCCTCCTCCTCCGCGTCGACGCGCGGCGTCCCGGCCTTTTTGAAGTCGATCTCCGCGGCGCGCTTCTTCGCGTGCGCCTTGGGGTCCGCCACGGCTGCCTTCCGGTCCTCGAAGGCGATCCTGAGCGACTCGATGAGCGCGTGCTCCCGGTCGGCCTCCCCGAGCGGGGCCATGTCGAACGTTTCGAGGACGTTCAATGCGGCGAGCACCAGCGCGCCCGAGGCGGGCCGGTCCGCCGTGAGGACTTCGTACCCCCGGTAGCTCCCGCGCAGAGGCTCCCGCTTCACCGCCCGGTAGGCCGCGAGATCCTCCTTCGTGACGAACCCGCCGCGCTCCGTCATGTCGGCCGCGATCGCGTCGGCGATCTTGCCCTCGTAGAACTCCTTCGCGCCCCCGGCGGCGATGGCCTCCAGCGTGACGGCCAGCTCGGGACTCTTGCGCTTTTTCGCCAGCTCGAGGGCGGGAGCCATGACCTCGGCCAGCTTCATCGTCCCGCCTTCGCGGAGGGCGAGGTCGAGCGCCGCCAGGGAACCCGGGACGCAGACCGACGCGAGCCGCCCCTCCTTCTCCGTCCAGCTTTTCGGGACCTGGGTGCCCCCGTCGACGTGGAACGCGCGGTCCTTGAGGACGACGAGAAGCTGGCTCCGCCCTCCCAGGCCGGAGTGGCTCGGCATCGCCGCCCCCATCGCGAAGGCCGCGGCGACGGCCGCGTCGACCGCGTTGCCTCCGCGCTCCAGGATCCGCACGCCGGCGGCGACGCCGTCGCGGTGCTCGGCCGCGACCATCCCGAGCGCTCCCGACGCGGTCTTTTCCTGCGGAGATCCGGGGAACGAAAGGACCAGGAGGAGTGAAATGGGGAGCGCGACTCTCATGGTCTCAGGATATACGCCCGGCGCGGACCGGCTTCCTGTAATATTTCAATTCATGGCCAGCGCGCGAACCTCGATCGTGGCGGTCCTCCTCGGAGTGGCCGCCGGTGTGGGCGCCCTGGTCGCCTTCCGCGGCCGGAGCCCGGCGCCCGCTCCCCGCCCCTCGGAGGATCCCGAGGTGCGCCGGTTGCTCGAGGACCGCGGCCGGCCGTGGTGGGACCACCACGCCCTCCCCAAAGAGAAGGATCCGCCGAAGATCAAGGCCGCGGAGGCGGGGGAATGGGGCTCCATGACCTATCCTCCGCCGGGCGTCCCGCTCATGCCGCCCATTCTCGCCCATGCCCTCCTCTCCGAACCTCCTTCCCGGTTCTCGGGCACCCAATTTCAGGGCCGCGCGGTCTTTCTGGTCGACATCCGCGAGAGGAGCGACTTCTATCTCGAGCACATCGCGGGGAGCCGGAGCGCGCCGCCGCGGGACATGCATCGAGCCGCCACGATGTTTCCCAAACATGCCCTCCTCATCGCGGTCGGGAACCCCTATCCCCACTTCGACGCGCTCGCTCCATTGCGGGCCGAGTACGGCTCCGTGTACTGCCTCGAAGGGGGCCTCCCGGGATGGAGAACCCAGGGATTCCCCATCGAAGGGAAACCCGACGCCCAGGAGTACCGTCGGCTCGTCGAGGAGGAACGGACCATCCCGGGACCCATTCCAGGAGGCGAATTCCAGGGGCTCGGTCCGCTGGCACTGAAAACGCTTCAGGAATCGAAAGCGGACTTGGTGCTCACTTTCGTCGGTGACCAATCGACGTTCGAAGCCGGCCACATTCCGGGGTCGATCCGCGTCCCGCTCACCGATCTCGAGGCCGGTTTTCGTGACATTTCCAAGGATCGCGCGATCGTAGTCTATTGCGGATGCTGCCTGGGCCGGGCCGGCGGCTTCAGTGAGATCGCGGCGCGGAAGCTGATCGGCCTGGGATTCCGGAAAGTGCTCCACCTCGACGGCCATATGCAGGGGTGGCGGGCGGCCGGGTTCCCGGTGGACACCGGCGCGCCGACGAAATAGTGGCCGGGACGGGAAAAACCGGACATAATCGAACTCGAATCTGGGTTTTTCAGGTAGTGATCTTCCCCGTGGCGATTTCTTAGGGAGGCTTTCGTGAGACGAGTCCTTCTTGGAGCCGTAGCTCTCACATTCCTGGCGGCGGCGCGGCCGGCCCGGGCGCAGGAAAACCAGGAGACGATGAAGGAAAACCTCGCCCACAAGCTCGAAAAACCCTTCTTCAAGAACGCGACGTGGATCACCGATTACGACGAGGCGAAGGCGGCGGCGAAGAAGAGCGGCAAGCTCATCTTCGCCTACTTCACCCGAAGTTACGCCAACTGACCCCCCTGCAACGCGCTGGAGAGCGGTGCGCTCTCCGATAAGGGGTTTCCCGAGTTCGGCAAGGAAGTCGTCCTCTTCTGCCACATCACCACCCGCATCGAGGGGCGGAAGGACGACGGCCTCCTTTCCACCGTCGGCGGCCAGGGATTCCCCCACCTCGTGGCGATGGACGCCTCCGGGAAGGTCGTCGCCAACCTCGAGGGCGAGCGGTCGGTCGGCGGATTCCGGGGGATGATGAAGGCTGGCCAGGAGTACCGGGACTTCAAGGCGAAGGCCGAAAAGGGGGACCCGGTCGCGAAGATCGAGTACTTCATCCGGGCCCTGAAGCTCGGCGAATTCAAGCTGGACGCCGCCCGCAAGCACATCGAAACCCTGAAGGGCGTGACCCCGGAACAGAAGGCCAGGATCGACGGGCTGATCGTCGGGCTGGAGGTGGACGAGGCTCTCGAGCCCCTGCGAAAGGTCAAGGAGCGCGGCAAGGCGATGGAAATCCGCGTGGACCTGGGCCGCAAGTTCTGGGAGATGCACAAGTCGGGCCGCATCCCCGGCGATGACAGTCCGTTCGGGACCTTCTACAGCTTTGTCCTGGATTTCGCCGAAAACGACAAGAACATCCCCGTCTTCGAGGTCGCCCTGAAGGCCCTCCAGGACCGGTTCCCGAACGGGAACAAGGGCTTTTTCAAGGCGAAGGCGGATATCCTCGAAAAGATGAAAGAGGAGAAGGCCGAGAAGGAACCGAAATAGGAAGCTCCAAGCTCCAAGCTCCAAGCTCCAAGATTCAAGCCGGACAGAGCTTCCAGCTTCCGGCTTCCAACGGCTGACGGCGAACGGCTGTCGGCAGACGGCGGGGTAAAGACCGCTACTTCCTCAGCGCGTTCCGGAGCGACAGCAGGGCCATCGCCGTGCCGTAGCTCTTCCCCATCTCGTGGCTGTCGATGAAGCTCCCGTCGATCTCCGGGATCTTCGCGAGGTGGGCCGCGGCT
>DASXTT010000186.1:0-2025 GCA_036505255.1 Planctomycetota bacterium
GGGCGGGTGGTGGCAGACCACGATCACGGCCCGGACTTCGCGGTCGGCCTCGGCGTCCTGGAGCGTCTTCCGATACCAGTCGTCCTGCCGGTTCACGGCGCGATGTCCCAGGTCGTCGAAGTTGGAGTCGAGGATCACGAAAAACAAAGGACCCGACCGGAGCGAGTACCACCGGCAACCCCCGAGCGCCGGAAAGCGCTGATTGAAGTGCCGGAGCGCTTCCGTATTGGTGCCCTTGTATTCGTGATTTCCGAGGGCGGGAAAGAAGGGGATCTTCTGGTCGAAGAGGGGGCGATGCGCCTCGTCCCACTCCTTCCAGTATCCCTCGCTCGATCCGCGGGGGACCAGGTCGCCGCTGTGAATGATGAGGTCGGGCCGTTCCCTGGCGATCTGCTCGATGACGAGGCGCCTCTCCTTGACGGGATTGGTCCGCCCGAGGAAAAACGATTCGCCGGTCATCGCGGGCCGCGAGTCTCCATAGATGATCAGGCGCCGGGTCGCGAGGGGCTGGCGGATCGTGCCGATCTGCGGCGGTGTATTCGCGCCGGCGCCGCCGCAAGCCCCCGCGAGGAGGATCAGGAGGAATCCGGCCCGCCGCCAATTCATGTTCTGAATGTAACGCGCCCTTCCGGAAGGGACAAGCTTGACCCCGGACCGGGGAGGACGGGTATTCTGAGGCGATGTTCAACCGCGTCACGCCCGCGATTCTCGCCCGGCTCCGCGACGCGGTGGGCCCGGACCACGTCCTGACCACCGATCTCGAGAAGTACTCGCACGACGAGACCGAGGATTTCGAGTTCCCGCCCGAGGTCGCGGTCCGTCCCGCCGGCGCGGCCGAGGTCTCCGCGGTTCTCCGCCTGGCCTCGGAGCAGCGGATTCCCGTGACGCCGCAGGCCGCGCGGACGAGCCTGTCGGGAGGAGCGCTGTGCGTGCATGGGGGCATCGCGCTCTCCATGGAGCGGATGGCGCGGATCCGGGAAATCGACGAGGAGAACCTGTTCTGCGTGGTCGAGCCCGGCGTCATCACGCAGACGCTCCAGGAGGAGGTCGAGCGTCGCGGCCTCTTCTACGGACCCGACCCTGCGAGCCGGGGGTCGTGCACGATCGGCGGCAACATCGCGCACAACGCCGGGGGTCCGCGGGCGCTCAAGTACGGCGTCACCAAGGACTGGGTGACGGGACTCGAAGCGGTGATGCCCTCGGGCGAGGTCCTGCGCACGGGCGGGAAGCTCATGAAAAACGTGGCGGGATACAACCTCACGCAGCTGCTCGTGGGTTCGGAGGGAACTCTGGCCGTGGTCACCGAGGCGACGCTCAAGCTCCTGCCGCTCCCCGCCTTCGCCAAGACGCTCCTGGCCCCCTTCGAGGACATCGTGGCGGCGGCGCGCGCCGTGACCGAGATCTTCAAGGCGAAGATCCTGCCCTGCTCGTGCGAGTACATGGAGCGGGCGGCCGTGGAGGCCGCGGAGCGGCGCAAGGGCGTGAAGTTGCCCGTGTCGGGGGAGGCGGTGCTGCTCGTGGAGGTGGACGGCAACGACGAGGCGCTCCTCCAGCGCGACGTCGAGCGGATCGCGGAGATCTGCATGAAGGAGGGGGCGCCCGACGTATTTCCCGCGGACGACGCGGAGAAGCGGCGGTTCGTCTGGGATCTGCGGCGGTCGATCGGCGAGGCGGTCAAGGCCATCAGCGCGTACAAGGAGGAGGACACCGTCGTGCCCCGGATGCGGCTGCCCGATCTCGTCCGCACGGTGCGCGAGGTTGCGGCGAAGCACGGGCTGACGGCGATCAGCTACGGCCACGTCGGCGACGGCAACCTCCACGTGAATATTCTGCGGGGCGATTTGTCCGAGGACCGGTGGCGGTCGGGGATCGAGCCCGCCGTTCGTGAGCTCTTCGAGCGCACCGTCGCGATGGGTGGCCAGATCACGGGGGAGCACGGGGTGGGGTACGTGCAGAAGAACTACATGACGATCGCCTATCCGCCTCATCACATCGAGCTGTTGCGCCAGGTGAAGAAGGTATTCG
>DASXTT010000187.1:0-2449 GCA_036505255.1 Planctomycetota bacterium
AAGAACCCTCCGAAGTGGATGAGCTTCCTCGACATCGACGGCGACGGGAGGCAGGACGTCATTCTCGACTACAACGGGTTGGTGAAAATTCTGTTGAGTAGGTTCTAGCTTCCAGCTGCCTGCGCCCGGCTTCCGGTTGGAAGCAGGAAGCCGGCGGCTGGAAGCTACGCAGTATCCTCATCGTCATCATCCGGCGACAGGTCTGGAGGTTCGACGGAGGGCCCGGCGCTCACGTCTTCGAGCACCCGCTCCTCCACGTAGATCGGCACCCGCATGAGGACGGCGAGGGCGACGGCGTCGCTCGGGCGGGAATCGACCTCGACGAGCTTCCCGTTCCGGCGCAGGATGAGCTTGGCGTAGAAGGTCCGGTTCTTCAGATCGTTGACGATGATGCGCTCGAGGCGCGCGTCGAGCCCTCGGATCACGTTCTCCACGAGGTCGTGGGTCATGGGGCGGGGGGTCCGTTGCTGCTTGAAGTTGCGGTCGATGGCCAGGGCCTCGGCGAGGCCGATGACGATGGGGAAGGCGCGGGCGCCCTCCAGCTCCTTCAGGACGATGACCTGCTCGACGGAGTTTTCCGAAATGACGATCTTGTTGAGCTCCATCTGGATCACGGCCGGCTCCGAATGGCGTACCCGATAATCATATCCCGGTCCGTCGGGAGGCGCAACGTACGGGGACCGGGGGTGGTGTGTCAGTTTCGAGTTTCCAGTTCCCAGGTCCCGGTTTTCCGAAGTTTCCAGATTCAAGCTCCACAGCTGGGATTCACACGGTTTGCTCGGAAATGAGTTCTTCGGCTCCGGCTCTAATCTCGGAACCTCGGGAGACTGGAATCTGGGATCTTGAATCTGGAATCTGCGAGGGACCCCGCCCCGAGTTGACGCCGCTCTCCCTCAGGAGTAGCATCGTCGGGAGATGACGAAGGGCTCGTTCGAACAGATCCTCCTGGCCCTCGCGGTGCGAAACAAGCTCATGACTCCCGAGGCCGCGCTGGCCTCGCTGAAAGACTTCAACACCCAGCCCGCCGATGACGTTCGCGGCATCGACGAGATCATCATGGCCCGGGGACTCGTCACCGAGGAGCAGGCGGCGGCGCTCGCCTCCGCCGCGAGGAAGCTCCTGGCTGCCGGGAAAACCGACCGGGTCGATTCGCAGACCACGACGACGCGCCGCGTCCTCGGCACCGCCGATCCCAAGGAGCCGGTTCCGGGGTTCCGGATCGTCGGCAAGCTCGGGACCGGGGGGACCTCGACGGTGTTCCTCGCCGAGCAGACGAAGGAGGGCAACCGGCGGGTCGCGCTCAAGATCCTGCACCCCTCGAAGGCGAACGATCCGCGCGCTCTCGCGCGCTTTCTCCGCGAGTCGCAGCTCCTGGTCTCGCTCGATCATCCGAACCTGGTGAAGGGCTACGCCCACGGGCGGCACGGGCCGCTCGTCTTCCTCGCGATGGAGTTCCTCGAGGGCGAGACGGCGCTGGACGTCGTCGATCGGGAGGGGGGCTTCGCGGAGGCGAGGGCGGTGGAAATCACCCTGCAGACCGCGGAGGTGCTGGCGTACCTCCAGGGCCGGGGGCTCGTCCACTGCGACATCAAGCCCGGCAACATCATGATCCTGAAGGACGGCCGCGCGAAGCTGCTCGACCTCGGGTTCGCGAAGCCCGTCGCCGGGAGCGCGGTGGGGCCGGCGTCGGAGACGACGAGCGGCACGGCGCAGTACATGTCTCCGGAGCAGGCCCGGGGGCAGGCGGACCTCGACGCGCGGGCGGACATCTACTCGCTCGGGGCGTCGCTCTACCACATGGTGATGGGCGAGGTCCCCTTCTCCGGCGGGGACAGCGTCGAGGTGATGGCCAAGCAGGTGCTGGAGGCGCTGAACTCGAGCGAGATCAAGAACCGGCGGATCTCGAAGCACCTCCACTACTTCATCGAGCGGATGATGACGAAGGACAAGGCGCTGAGGTATCAGACGCCGAAGGAGCTGATCGAGGACATCCGGTCGCAGATGGAGGGGTTCTCGTCGCTCGAGTACAAGCCGGAGGATCATCCGGCGCGGACGACGCGGATCCTCCAGGGCCTGCGGGGTCAGCCACCGCCCTCGGGTCCGGTCGACGGCGGGGGCAACGCCACCCGTCGGCTGCGACCGCCGCCCCGCCCCAACCGGTAGAGCAGGGGTCGCGGGTCGCCCGTCGAGGGTCGAGAGTCACGCGTCCCGAGTCGAACGAAACCCGCCACCTCGCATCAAGGCTGGAATTCCCCCGGCATTTCATTCATATTCTTGATCACAATAACTGCAGAACCGGTCGCGTCGCCCGGCCAAGACCGCGTACTATGATCAGCGGGTCGAGCCGCCTTGGCAGGTGATTCCTGGGAGGGGCGCATGGGCCGTACCCCGCTGCTGATCGCGCTGTCGGGCCTGATCCTCGCCGCCGCCGGGCCGGGCGCGCAGGAGT